>CAZDMM010000249.1:7325-9251 GCA_964505845.1 uncultured Caldilineaceae bacterium | reverse complement strand
GCCACATTGGGTAGAATGTGATGCAGCAAAATATGGCCGCTGCGGCAGCCCAGGCAGCGGGCGGCTTCGATGAACTCGCGCTCGCGCAGGGTGAGGGTGGAGGCGCGCACGGTGCGGGCAAAGATGGGCCAGCCGGTAATGATAAAGACCAGGATGACGTTAGGGATGCTGGGGCCGAGCAGAGCCACCACGGCCAGGGCCAGCAGAATCAGAGGCAGAGCCAGTTGTAAATCCACCAGCCGCATCAGGATGTCATCAAAATAGCCGCCGTAAAAGCCGGAAATTAAGCCCAGCAGCGTGCCCAGGATGCCGGCTCCCGCCACCGCAATAAAGCTGATGCCCAGCGATAAGCGGGCCGCCAGGGTGACGCGGGTCAGAATATCGCGGCCCAGTTGGTCGGTGCCAAACAGGTGTAAGGCGTTATCTTTATTGACCCAACCCGGCGGCTGCAAGCGGGCGCGCAAATCCTGACGGTAGGGGTCAAAAGGCGAAACCGCCGGAACCAGCAGCGCAGCCAGGATGATGCCCGCCAGGATAGCGGCCCCCAGCAACGGCAGCACCGCTCGCCGCAGCAGGCGGGCGGTCCGGTTGGGACGGCGAACCTGTCCACCCGCCGAAAACTCGGCGGCGGCAATATTGGCGCTCACACTACTATCAAGGTTTGCAGTCATCAGCCTCCGAGCGACCACCGACTGCAGACGGTAGACCGCTGGGCATTATACCCCGGTCTTCTGTCTGCGGTCTGCGGTCTACCGATAACGAATGCGCGGGTCTAGCACCGAATACAGCAGGTCAACCACTAAATTAATCACTACAAAGATCAGGGCCGAGACCAGCACCACCCCTTGCACCACCGGGTAATCCCGGCTGGCAATGGCGTTGACGGCCAGTTGGCCCACGCCCGGCCAGGCGAAAACGGTTTCCGTGACCACCGCCCCGCCCAGCAGCGCCCCGGTTTGCAGGCCGAGCACGGTCACAATCGGCAGCATGGCATTTTTGAGGGCGTGGCGAAAAATCACCGGCGGCAGGTGAAAGCCTTTGGCGTAGGCGGTGCGGATGTAATCCTGGCGCAGCACGTCAATAAAACTGGTGCGGGTGATGCGGATGATGATGCCCATCAGAAAGGGCGACAGGGCGCAAGCCGGCAGAATCAAATGCTGCCACTCACCGTAGCCGGAGGTGGGCAGCAGCCGCCAGCGCAGCGCCACAAAGGAGATGAGGGTCAGCCCCAACCAAAAGCTGGGCACCGACTGGCCCAGCAAGGCCAGAAAAAGCACCAGGTTATCAAACCAACTGCCTTGCTTCAGCGCCGCCACAATGCCGACCGGAATCCCAATGATGACGGCCAGCACCAGGGCGGTGGCGGCCAGTTGCGCGGTGGCGGGTAGGGCCAGCAGGATCAGGTCGGTGGTGGGCCGGATGGCGCGAATAGACGTGCCCAAATCGCCTTGCAGCGCCCGGCCCAAAAAGCGCACATACTGCTCCAGCAAAGAGCGATCCAGCCCCATCTGCGCCCGCACCGCCGCCACCTGCTCATTCGAGGCCTGCTCGCCCAGCATCAGGCGCACCGGGTCGCCGGGGGTGATGTGGATCAACATAAAGACGACCAGCGAGGCCAGAAATAACAAGGGGATGGCTTGCAGTACGCGGCGAAGAAAATAGTCGGTGCTCATAGCACTTGCGTCGGAGAAAAATTACTGAGGGAACTGAGGGAATTTGAACGCGCCTCAGTGCAGAAACAGAAGACTTTATTGGATTAGCCCCCACCCCCTCTCCCACTCGGAGAGGGGAGTCGCGCCAGCGACGGGGTGAGGGTGCGCCCCAGTAGTTTTCCCAAATATCTTTTCTGGAATTGCCTCAGTTCCAACAAGTTCCTTGCTCGTTCCCAAACTTCCTTGCTCGTTCCCAAACTTAGTTTGGGAACGA
>CAZDMM010000249.1:0-7225 GCA_964505845.1 uncultured Caldilineaceae bacterium | reverse complement strand
TTCCTTGCTCGTTCCCAAACTTCCTTGCTCGTTCCCAAACTTAGTTTGGGAACGAGCAAAAACGAGCAAACGAGCAAAACCAATAAACTACTTAGCCAGAAATGCCTGATTGAAGAAGAAGAATTCGTCGGGCCGGGAAGTGAAACCTTTGAGGTCATTGCTGATGCCCAGCACTTCTTTGGGGACGTACATAAAGATAAACGGCGCGTCATCCCAAACAATGCCTTGAGCCTCGTTCAATAATTTGTCCAGTTCTGCCGGGTCATTGGTGGTGTTGGCGGCGGTGACCAGTTCATCCACCTTGGGATTGGCGTAAGAGGTGCGCGACTCGGTGTTGGCGGATTGGAACAGAAAGCTCATCATCAGCACCGGGTCCAGCGCGTCGGCGGACCAGCCCTGGAAGAAGGCGTCAAAAGGCGACTCTTTGCCTTTGCGATTTTCGGCGCTGTAGGTGGCCCACTCGCCCTGGTCATACTTGACATTCAGGCCGACATCCTGGAGGTAGCCGGCAATGGCTTCGCCTACCTGGTCGTCGTTGGGGTAGCGGCCCTTGCCGACGGCAAAAACGATTTCCTCGCCCTTGTAGCCGGCTTCCTGGAGCAGTTGTTTAGCCTTTTCCGGGTCGTAGGGATAGGCCAAATCGGTGCGAGCGCTGCGCAGTGAAGGCGGCAGCGGGCTTTTGGCGACGATGGCAATATCTTTGAGTAGGGTGTCAACGATGGTGGCCTTGTCAACCGCATAATTCATGGCCTGCCGCACCTTGACGTTATCCAAAGGCGGTCGGTCATTGCGAATGGAGACATAGACCAGCCGGGCGGTGGGGGCGGTGGTGATGGTGGCGTTGTCGGAGCCTTGAATTTGCTCAATCATTTCCGGCGAGACGGCGTTAATCATCTTGACTTCGCCGGCCAGCAGGGCCGCGAGTCGGGTACCGGCTTCGGGGATGATGCGGGCCGTAATCTTTTGGAAGTTACTCGGCTTGCCCCAGTAATCCTCGTTGCGCTCCATCGTGAAGCTTTGGCTGGGGGTAAACTCCACAAACTTGTAGGGGCCGGTGCCGTTGGGCTTCTGATCCATTTCGGGCGTGTCGGCATATTTGGGGTCAACCATATCCAGCAGGGTCAAGCGCCACAGCAGGCTGGGAGTGGGAGCCAGGGTTTCGATGTCTACGGTGTACTCGTCAACGACAGTTGCGCCTTTGACCACGTCCACCATAGCAAAGTTCATCCAGGCCGGAAAATTGGGGTCGAGCACTTTATCCAGGCTGTACTTGACGGCATCGGCGTTGAAGGGGTCGCCATTGTGGAAGGTGACGCCCTGGCGCAGCTTGAAGCGCATGGTGGTGGGGTTGACCTGCTCCCACGACTCGGCCAGGTTGGGGTAAAGCTGCATGCTGTCATCAAACCAGACCAGCGGCTCATAGATGTGGCGCAGCAAACTAAAGCTTGCCGCGGAGCCTTCTTTGCGGATGTCGAGCGCGCCAATATCCTGGGCGATGGCGATGGTCAATGAATCCGAGCCGGGTTTGGCAGAGGTAGAGGCCGGAACCGCTTTCTTTAAAATCGCTTCAGCATCTTTGGCGCTGGGGATGCACAACTTCAGGCCCGCTTCCACCACGTTGGGGTCGGTGATGGTAGCGTAACTACTGTCGCTGGCCGCTTTGGCGTTGGTGGCCTCCACAATAGCCGGAAAGGCGGTGGCATCACCGTAGAATTTGTCGGCAAATTTTGAAACCCAATCATCGGCCTGCGTCACCACATCGGTTTCGCACGCCACCTCTCCCTGGGCCAGGGCTGTGGTCGGGGCCAGCCACAAGAGCAATCCTGCTAATACCCATAACTTGACTACCAGTGATACCTTTTTCATTGCTACCCTCCTTTGGGAAATGATAATTAATACAACCCTTTATCTCACACGTTGATTTTGACGTTAAAAATTAAGGTGAGATGGCCCCCCTTCCTGTGCTGGTTTGCTCTCAAGGATATGCTACTGAGCCGCGCTTAACAAGGCCCAAAGGTATCAAATTGCTAACCGAGTGGTATCAAGAAGAATGGAAGGTTGGAGGAGTGGGAGGAAGGGAGGGTTGGAGGGCTGGAAGAGTGGAAGGCTGGAAAATATCCAACCCTCCATCCTCCAGCCCTCCAATAGCCCCACTACTTTCTCGCCGATAGCTCGCACACCTCCGCTATCCGCTCCATCTCGGCCCGAAAGTCTGCCAGCCCCGCACCGCTGAGGGGCGGGTCTACCACTACGTGCTGGATGCCCAACTCTTGGTGCTGGCGGTGGGTTTCGGCATTGATAGAATACATCTTGCCCGGCCGGGCGATGACCAGCAGCGAGGCCGGGTCGCGGCCCGCTTCTGCGGCAAATTGGCGCAGCTTGTGTACCCCGGCGGCCAACTGTTCCATCGTAATGAGGGTGGGATGCCAGCCATCGCCCACCTGGGCCACCCGCCTGAGGGCAGCGTCGCTGTGGCCGCCCCACACAATGGGGATGATGCCCTGGGCCGGCCGAGGGTACATCTGGCAGCCGGCCGCTTGATAAAACTCACCCTGAAAATTGACCACCTCGCCCCGCCAAAAGGCGCGCATCAGCTCCACCATCTCGGCGGTGCGGCTACCTCGCCGGGCAAAGGGCACGCCGATGAGGTCAAACTCTTCTTCCATCCAGCCGGCTCCGGCTCCCAGAATCGCCCGGCCGCCGGTCAAAAAATCCAGCGAGGCCAGTTGTTTGGCCAGCAGCATGGGGTGACGCAAAGGCACCACCATCACCGACGTACCCAGCTTCAGGCTGGGCGCGACCGCTCCGGCCCAGGCCAGGGCCAGCAGTGGGTCGAGCCAGGGGGTGTCGGCGGGGTAGGGCCAGCGATGGTTCTCCCAATCGTAGGGATAGGGCGAGTCCACTTTCTGGGGCAGCACCACGTGGTCGCTCACCCACAGCGAATGATAGCCCAGTTCCTCGGCCCAGCGGGCCACGCTCACGATGTTCTCAGGCGTAACTTTTGCGCCCGCACTCGGCAGGCGAACACCGATTTCCATAGATGGTTCCTCTCAGGGGTAAAGTATTGTTTCGATGACCGCCGACCGCAGACGGCAGACCGCCCCTTCTTTGGCGGTCAGCGGTCAGCCGCCTGCGGTCACGCTCACGCTGCGGCTAACTCCTCGGCACACTCGGTATCCAGCAAAATGTTGACCATCTGCATGCCGCTGTAGTGGCCGATGACGTAGCACAACTCCATCAACTCCTGCTCCGAAAAGTGCTGTTTCAATTCCGCCCAGGCGTTGGGATGAATGGCGTGCGGGTCTTGCCGGGCCACGTGGGCCAGGCCGACGGCCAAAATGGTGCGTTCATCGGTCAGACGCTCCGCCGGAGCGCCAAAGGACATTCAGTAGCGGCAGCCGTTTTCGTAGGCCAGGTGGCGGCGCACCTCCTCGCGCAGCTCGGCGGGCAGCGAGAGGCTCTGGGTGATGGCGGCATCAATGGTTTGGAAAGCGTGTAGCAGTTCCGGGTTGTGGCCTACCAAGCGCCGGAAGGGCGTACTGCCCAGATCGGTATATGAGACTCGGGCCATAGAAACCTCCTTGAAAATAAGTGTCAGGTGTCAAGTGTCAGGTGTCAAGTGTCAGGTTTAACCTTCAACGTTCAGGGTTTGACGCATCGCCTTCAGATTGGCCTCCGGGCTGCGGGCGTTGATGGTGCAGCCGGGGGTCAGGATAAAGCCCCTGCCGCCGGTCTGAGTGAGGGCGTCTCGCACTTCGGCCTGCACCTCTGCCTCACTCCCCTCAAACAAAGTTTTGACCGCCACCCCGCCGGATAGCGCCTTCGAGGTCATCTGGCGGGCCTGGGCCAGGCTCGGCCCGACCTCCACCCGGTCGGCCCAGTGGAGCACGTCCACCGGATAATTTACAGCCAGGTCAAGCATGACCTGCTGCCGGCACAGGTGCAGAAAAGTGAGGCGCGACTTACCGACCAGTGATTCTAACACTGGCATGTCATAAGCGACGCCAAATTCTTCATATTCGGCCCGCGTCAGCGCCTCATAATTCGCCATTTGGGTAGCCAGGAAAAAGCCGTTGGCGCCGGCTTCCAGGCAGGCAGCGGCGTAGTCGCGCACCACGTCACGAACGACGGCCAACCCGGCGTGGAGTTTGTGCGGCTCGGTGCGTAAATCCTGCACTACCCGCCCCCGCGAGGTCGCGCTCCAGCACAGCATCGCGGCGATGGTCAGCGGGCTGTAGATGGTCATCACCAGCGGCACATCTTCAGTCAAACTGGCTTTAAGGTAGCGAATGGCCTCCAACTCCCGGCCCAACGCGCCGGTGGTCACATCCAGGCGGGGCAAATCGGGCCACTCCTCCGGCGAGGTCACCGCCGGCTCGATCCACTCCGGGTGAACGGTGTCATCCCGGCTAAAGCGGATGGTTGGCCCCCAATCCTGGATGGGGTAGATGCCGGTCGGGGTCAATTTGATGATGTCCAGGTCAAAACGGTGAAATTGAGCCAGGGTCAGCTCGGCCAGGCGCTTGGGCGACCACTCCTGCACGGCGTAGTGCCGCCAAAAGCTGACCGGCACGCGGTCAACCGGCTGGCCGTGTACCGCCGCCTCAACCCGTTCCCATTGGGTCATTGGTTTCATACTATAGTTCCTTTGCCGTTCAGTACAAGTAAATGGTAATTGGTTGTGCCCTTTTCGCGGGGATTAGGTGATTAAGGGATTTTTCCCTGATTTTTATCCCCCAATCCCCTAATCCCCGCGAAAACTTTTTCGGAGAGCTATATTGGTAATTGACTTTCATAACGCTGTCAGCCCGCCATCTACCGGCAGAGCGACGCCGGTAACGTAGGAGGAGTCGTCGCAGGCCAGAAAGAGGGCCACCGAGGCCAACTCGTCGGGCCGGGCCACCCGATTGAGGGGGATGCGCTCCAGCAGCCGCTGCTTGGTGGCCTCCGGGTCGGGCGACTCGGCGATGAATTTGCGGTGCATGGGGGTGTCCACCTCGCTGGGGCAGATGCAGTTGCAGCGGATGTTGTCGCGGGCGTAATCAATGGCCACCTGTTTGGTCAGCAATACTACCCCACCCTTGGCGGCGCTGTAGGGCGCTTGCCGGGGCGAGGCCACCAGCCCCAGCATCGAGGCGGTGTTGATAATGGAGCCGCCGCCCACCTTTTGCAGCTCCGGGATGGCGTATTTGCAGCCCAGCATGACTCCTTTCAGGTTGACCTCAATGCTGCGCGTCCAGGTGTCCTCACTGGTCTCGGTGACGCTGGCGGGCAGGGTCAGCCCGGCGTTGTTGAACAGCACATCCAGCCGGCCATAGCTCTCGACCGCCGCCCGCACCATTTTTTCCACCTGGGCCGCCTGCGACACGTCCACCTGCACAAAAATGGCTTCGCCCTCATTTTGCTTGATTTCGGCCACCGTCTCTTCGCCGGCAGCCGCGATTAAATCGGCCACAACCACCTTGGCGCCTTCCTGCGCAAACAGCAAGGCCGAGGCCCGGCCAATGCCCGAACCCGCCCCGGTGATGATGGCAACTTTGCCTTGTAGTTTCATTATAGATACCTCTGAATTGGATTTTGTGATAAAGATACGTGGTGCGTAGTGCGTGGTGCGTAGAACACTTTTTATGCACTACGCATTACGCACTACGTTAACTTGCAGGGATTAACTTACTCGCTAACCCCAACAGCCGCATCTGGCCGCCTTCCACCCGCCACAGACTCACCTGGGGGTCGAGCCGGTCGCCGTGGGCCTCAAACTGCACCGGGCCGGTCACGCCCACAAAATCCTGCATGCCGGCCACCGCTTGCCACACCCGCTGCCGGTCAAGCCGGCCGGCCCGGGCCAGGGCGGCAATCAGCAAATTGGTCGCATCGTAAACTTCCAGGCCGTAAACCGGCGCCAGGCCGTACCGGGCCTGGAAAGCTGCTACAAACGAGTGTGCTGCCGGCGTGCTGTCTGGGTCTACCCCGGCATAGGTTTGATAGACCCCTTCCGCAGCCTCACCGGCCAGCGGCAAAAATTGGGATTCGCGGCTGCCGTCGGTGCCGAACAGGGCCGCCTGCACCCCGGCGGCGCGGAGCTGCCGGGCCAGAATGGAACTCTCAATCTCGGTCAGGGCAAAATAAATCAAATCGGGGGCCAGCCGGCTCAGGTGGGCGACCGTCTCACCAAAATCGGTCTGGCCATCGCGGATGCCCTCAAACAGAACCACCTCCGCCCCCTCCTGCCCGATGGTGGCCTGCACCACCTGGGCCAGGGGGCGGCCATAATCGGTTTGGTCGTGAATGACCGCCACCCGCCGCGCTCCCAGCACCCGCACGGCGTACTGAGCCGCCACTCGACCCTGGACGGAATCGTGGGCGCACAGGCGGAAGAAGGTGCGGTAGCCCTGCCGGCTCAGGCTGGGATTGGTGGACGAAGGGGCCACCTGCACCAGCCCGGCGGCGCTGTAAATGGGTGCGCCCGCCGCCGAGGGGCCGCTGTTTTTGTGCCCCACCAGGCCCATCACTTCAGGGTCGGCCACCAAACGCCGGGCCACCACCTGCGCCTGGGCCGGGTCGGCCTGGTCATCCTCAGCCTGAAAAATCAGGCGAAAGGGCAGGTCGCCCCGCCCATTGGCCTGGCTGACGGCCAACTCGGCGCAGTGGGACATGGGAACGCCCACGATGGCCTGGTCGCCGGTAAGCGGCGCGGCAAAAGCGATTTTGGCGATGGGGTAATTGGTCACAAGCATGCCTGTTGGGAAGATTGGAAGGCTGGAAGGTTTGAAAGCCAATCCTCCAATCTTCCAGCCTGCCATTAATTTTCTGCCAACTCCTGAAACGCTGCTTCCGCCGCCCGCAGGGTGGCGGTGATGATGCCTTCATGATGGGCGGTGGAGAAAAAGCCGGTCTCAAACTGTGAGGGGGCCAGGTAGACCCCGTGGCGCAGCATGGCCTGGAAGAAGCGGGCGTAGGTTTGGGTGTCGCTCTTGGCGGCGCTGTCCCAATCCGTCACCGGCCCAGCGGTGAAGAAGGTGCAGAACATGGTGCCGACCTGGGTTTGGTAAACCGGAATCCCGGCCACTTGAGCCGCCAGGCCGATACCCCGGCACAGTTCGGTGGTCCCGGCCACCAGCCGCTCAAAGACGCCCGGCTCGCGGATGGCCTTGAGGGTTTCGATGCCGGCGGTCATGGCTAAAGGGTTGCCGCTGAGGGTGCCGGCCTGGTACATCGGCCCGGC
>CAZDMM010000248.1:0-9300 GCA_964505845.1 uncultured Caldilineaceae bacterium | reverse complement strand
AACCCGGCGCAGGGCCGGCCTCGCCCGGCCTATGCCGCCTATCAATTGGCGGCGGCCCAATTCCGCCAGTTGAAGCCGTTGTGGCGCGAGCAGCCTTACGGTCAGGATCAGCTTGCTTTTTACCGCCCCGCCGACCAGTCCCGCCTGGTGGTGCTGTGGGCCACCCAGGGCGTGACCACGACCGCCGCCATCAGCGTCACCGGCCCATCGGCTCAACTACTGTGGGTTGAGCCGACCCCAACCATCTCCGGCCTCACCGGCCTCAGCCGCACCCTCACCTTGACGCCCACCAACGGCCTGTACATGTTGACTCTACCCCCGGCGACCAACCAAAACAGTGTGCAGCCTGATGACGCCTCATATCAGATTGGCGGGCCGCCCTTGATTTTGGTAGAAAAAGACACCCTCCCACCCCAAACGGTCATCCAGCCCTTGCCACCCTCCAGCCCGCCCACCTTTTTGCTGCACTGGCGTAGCGATGAGCGCGGCTCCGGCATCGCCGCGTATGATGTTTACGTGAGTGAGGACAACGGCCCGCTGCAACTGTGGCTGCCCCAAACCGCCCAAACTGAGGCCGAATTCAGCGGCCAGCTTGGCCACACTTACGGCTTTGCCGCGCGCGCCCGCGATGGGGCGGGCAACGAAGAACCTGCGCATACCCAACCGCAAGCCCTCACCCTGATCTCGGCCGGTCCAACCCTGGCCGGTGTGGTGCTTGGCCCCGGCGGCGAGCTGGTCGCCAATGCCGCCGTCAATCTCACCAGCCCCAACGCCCGGCAAACTGTCGCCACCGATAGCACCGGGGCCTGGCCGCCGCTGCCGCTCTTGCCCGGCCAGTACGAACTCCAGGCCAGCGCCCCCGGCTATGAAACGTGGCCTGCTCCCCGCCAGGTCAGCCTGACCGAAACCACTCATCTCACCCTGACCCTGGCCCCGCCAACCAATGCCCTCGCCAGCGGCGACTTTGAGGGCAACCAGGTATGGAACGCCTGGGAGTGGCAGGGGCAGGTCAATCTTTCCATTGACGCCTTTGACGGCCAGGCGGCCGCCCGCCTGGGCGACGGCCGCGGCGACCCTGCTCCTTGCCCCTTCAGCCAGCAGCTCGGCCAGCTCTGGACGTTGCAACAGCACGTCGCCATCCCCTCTAACCCCAACGCCCAGCTTTCCTTTTTATACAAAATCTCCACGCCAGGCGACCAATTACCAATTATCAATAACCACTCGCCTGGCCTGGAAGTCCTCCTCCTCATTAACAACCAACCCGTCTACCTTTTCAGCCCCGGCGAGCTAGGCCCCACCCCGGAATGGCAGTTGGCCGTCCGCAGTGTGTCGGCCTGGCAGGGCCAAACTGCTACCTTGCAATTCCGGGTCTTGCGCTGCACCCAGCCGCCCTTCTCGGTCAGCCTGGATCGAGTCAGCCTGGGATGGTAATTTCGCTCCACATCTCCCCTTAATGTCCCATTGTTTTCTTAAGATAATGCTGTTATGATAGCAGTGTCGGCATTTAACAATCCTTAAGAGTCGCATCCATCTCTGCGAAGAGGGGCAGTGGAGATGGTCTCAAGCCAACTCGATCTTTCTCAACAGATACCGCACATTCAAGAGAACTACGGCCAGATTGCCGTAGGCAACTTTGTAGTGCAGATTGGCTCGGTGCATGGCGGGGTGGTCAACATCGGCATGCCTGAGGAGCAGCCGCGCTGGCAGCCGCGTCCGGGGCCGGTGCTGCTGCGCCCGCGCCGATTCCCCGGCCTGCTGGACCGCCAACCGGAAACCGAGGCTGCCCTGGCCGCGCTGCGGATCGCCCAACCGCTGGAATTTTACGGCTCGCCGGGTTGGGGCAAAACCAGCCTGCTGCGCCACCTGGCTTATACCCTGCCCGGCCTCACCTGTCCCGATGGCATCGTTTTTTTGACGGCGCGACAGCAGCCCCTGGCCGACCTGCGCCTGGCCCTGTTTGAGGCCTTTTACGAAAGCGCCGTCCCCGGCAAACCTACCGAAGCCCACCTGCGGCACGCCCTCCAAACCAAGAAAGCCTTGATTTTCCTCGACGACCTGGAGCTGGAGCGCGCCGAGGTTGAGGTCATGCTCGATACAGCCCCTGAGTCTATCTTTGTGTTGGCCTCGTCGGAACGGCGCTTATGGGGCGAAGGGCGGGTGCTGCCCCTGCAAGGACTCCCGCCCGCCGAAGCTCTGACCTTGCTGGAGCGTGAGTTGGCCCGCCCCCTGACCACCGCCGAGCAGTCGGCAGCCCGGCAGCTTGTCCTGCTTCTGGCCGGCCATCCCTTGCACTTGCTCCAGGCGGCGGCTTTTACCCGCGAACGCGGCTTATCCCTGGAGGAGCTGGTTCGCCTGCTCCAGTCTGATGACCCGGCGGCGGCCCTGGCGAATCGGGCGTTGCTGGCGCTCTCCCCACCGGAACGGCGGGTATTGGGTGTTCTGGCCGTTTTTGGGGGCGCGCCGGTTTCCGCCGAGCACCTGGCCGCCCTGACCGGTCTGAGCGACCCGGCCCCCCTGGTAGAAAGCCTGCTGCAGCGCAATTTGATCCAGGCCCACAGCCCGCGCTATAGCCTGGCCGGCAATCTGGCCCGGCAGTGGCCGGCCGCCTGGGACGTCAACCCCCTGGCCGAACGGGCGCTGACCTATTTTATGCAGTGGGCCGAGCAGCACCAGCGCCAGCCGCAGCGCTTCCTCACCGAAAGCGAAGCCATCCGCTCCATCCTGACCCGGGCCATCCAGTTCCAACGCTGGCCCCAAGCCTTACGCCTGGTGCGGGCCAGCGAAGGCGCGCTGGCTCTGAGCGGGCGTTGGGCCGCCTGGGAACAAGTGTTGAATCAGGGCTGGCAGGCCGCCGAAGCCCTGGGCGACCGGGCGGCTCAGGCCTGGGCCTGGCACCAACTGGGGACGCGCGCCCTGTGCCTGGACGAATCCTCCGCGGCCCAGCTTGCCCTGAGCCGCGCTCTGCGGCTGCGCCAAACCCTGGGCGACCGGGCCGGAGCAGCCGTTACCCGTCACAATCTGTCCCATTTATCATTCCCGCCGCCCTACAGCGGCTCCGACTCCGGGGCCAGGCCGGCCTCGCGTTCCTGGTGGGAACAATTCATCAAGCATCTCCTTTCGATCGTGCAGAATACCCCGCTGATCCTCACCACCGGGATCATCGTCGCCCTGCTGGGGCTGATATTATTCAGCAGCGGCCTGTTCTTCCAACCGGCGACGCCGCCGCCCCCTATCCCGGCGCTGGTATTTGTCACCATTACCCCGGTTCCACCCGCGCCGGTTATTGCCGCCGCCACTCCCACCGATACTGCGCTCCCAACAGTTATCGTCGAGGCAACCACGCCTACCCCTACGCCGACGCTGCCGCCCACCCCGGCTACCCCCCAAATACCCACCCCCATCGTGATCGTCCTTGTGCCCAGCCCCACCTTTACCCTGTCACCCACCCCCACCCCTACCCTGCTGCCCATACCTACACCTACCTTTATCCGTTTACCTACCGTGGCCTTGTGGACGCCCACCCCCACCGACACCGGCACGCCAACCAACACCCCTACCCGCACACCAACCACTACCCCAGGAACGCCCACCTTTACCCCCACCCCAACCTCTACCTCGGCCACGCCCACGTTCACGCCCAGTTCCACCCCTACGCGGGTGACGCCCACCTTTACCCCCACCCCAACCGCAACCCCCACACGAGTGACACCAACCTTCACGCCGAGTCCTACCTCAACACCCACCCTTACCCCCAGTTCTACCCCTACACCCACCTTTACCCCCAGTGCTACGCCCACACGGGTCACCCCTACTTTCACCCCAACGCCCAGCCCTACACGGGTCACACCGACCGTCACCCCAACCCCGACTCAGCCTCAGTCGCCCCTGGTGTTTATCACGCCGGGCCAGTTGGATTTTGGGCAACAAGCTATCAAGACGGTCAGCCAGCCTCAAAGCGTCTTTGTGCTCAACCTGGGGCCGGGCAACCTGTTCATCCGCAGCGTCGTATTGACCGGGGCCAATCCGGGCGATTTTAGCCTGGCCGACCACTGCACCGGCCTCAACCTGCGCCAGGCCGATTTCTGCACCCTCGATGTTCGCTTTGCCCCGACCACAACCGGTCTGCGCCAGGCCGGCCTGCTCATCAACGACAACGCCGCCGGCAGCCCGCAGCAAGTCTCATTCAGCGGCGACGGCATTGAACCGCCCAGCCCGCCTGATTTGGTGGCCGATTTGGACGTGACCGGGCCGGTCAGCGTGAATGACAACGGCCAGGCCGTTGCGCCGATTGTGGTGATTGTCCGCAACCAGGGCCAGACCCCGGCGGCGCTGTTCAAGGTGTCTACCCAATACACCGGCGGGGTTATCTCGCCGGAGAGCACCTTTGTGGTCGCCTTTACCGCCCAGTCCAGCGCCGACGTAGACCCGGCCGACGGCTTTTACCCCTTTACCCGCCAGCCCCTCCTACCCGGCGCGGAAGTCACCTTCGTTGGTCAAGTGACCTTCAACCCGTTGGAGCGCGGCGTCACCGTCTCCCTCAGCGCCCAGGCCGATAGCTGCAGCGGCGAGGAGTCTGTCCCCCCGACATGCCGGGTGGCCGAAAGCAATGAGGATAACAACTTCTCAGCGCCGCTCCCGCTGCCCCTGCCTCTCCCCCCGACCCCCACCCTCACCCCAACGCCGGCGCCCATTGAGTGACCCCCGGTTTGCAGTCAGGTTGACACTTCACCGGCCTGCCATTATAATGGGCCGGAATATTCAAGCATTGCCTCTCCCTAAACCAATAAAAACCCAAATTGCCGGCAAGCTGTATTAAGCCTTGCTGCCAGGCGGCACACAAAAGACAACCTGAAAAGTAGCTCTGCATAGGGATGCGGAGCGGGCAGCATAGGAACGCCGTCCTGCCTGGCGGCGCATAAGAGATTAAAGAGATGGCCGGGCTAAAAAGCTTAAGTTGTCCTTCCTGCGGCGCGCCGCTCAATATCAAAAACCGCTTTGTCAAAATGGTCACTTGCGACTTTTGCAGCCAGGTATTGCTGGTCAAAGACAGCGGGCTGGACTTAACCGGCCGCGCCGCCAAATTAGCCCAATTTCCTTCACCGCTGTATGTTGACGCCGCCGGCACGTTGTGGGGCCGGGCCTTCCAGGTAGCGGGACGGCTGCGCTACCAGTACGATGCCGGGATGTGGGACGAGTGGTTTCTGACCTTTGCCGACGACAAGCCCGGCTGGCTGGTTGAAGATGAGGGCGAGTATATTTTTTATCACAAGCAGACTCTCACCAGCCCGGTGCCGCCTTTTGAGCAGGTCAAAGTGGGCACAGTCGTCCCGGTGAGCGGGCGCGAGGTCTTTATCACCCAAAAAGGGCAGGCCCGCATCGTCGGCGGCGAAGGGCAACTGGCCTTCACCATCTTGCCCGGTGAGGTGGTCAATTACCTGGACGGCGTCAGCGGTCAAGATCAAATCAGCCTGGAGTATACCACCGACGAGATAGAGTTTTTGCTGGGGCGCGTCGTCGCCCCCGCCGACCTGGTGGTGGACGAGGAAACCTACTAACATGGCCTCCAAATTGAGTATTCGACTCGTGACGGTGATCATCATCGGCCTGCTCTCCTGCAATTTATTCATCTGCGGCCTGTTGTCGTATTGGGGCGTCGGCCTGCAGCCGGTGAACGCGGGCCAGCTCCGGGCCGGCAGCGTTTCCGGCCCCACCGTCGGCGGCGGCGGGCCGGGCGAGGGTAAGTGAGCTTGCAATCCTCAGCTAATCTCAAACCAAACCTGGACGACCTGCTGCAAAAAGGCATCCGGGCCGCCCGGCGTGGTCACCAGGAACCGGCTCGCCAGCTTTTGAGCCAGGTCATCCAGGCCAACCCCGACAGCGAAGAGGCCTGGCTGTGGCTGGCGCGGGTCATAGACCAGCCTGAGCAGCGCGTCCAATGCCTGCAGCAGGTGCTGCGGCTGAACCCCAATAACCAGTGGGCAGCCGGCCAGTTGGCGGAACTGCCGGCGGCCGGCTCAACCCCATCCCTGGCCGCAGATACGGTTCAACCTGCCGCTGCGCCCGCCGATACGCCCCAATTCCAGCCTCCCCCGGCCTCGGAACTGTCCCTGGAAGTGCTCAAATGCCCCCACTGCAGCGGGGAGCTGAACGTGCAGAGCGGCGCGGCGGTTAAAACTTTGGTCTGTACTTTTTGCGGCAGCGTGCTCGACCTCAGCGGCGAACAAGCGGCGATCATCGGCCAGACCAATCGGAAAATTAAGCCAGCGCAGCCCATCCAGCCGGGGATGGAAGGCAACTTTGAGGGTGAGCGCCACCAGGTTATCGGCTGGATCCGCTATGAGGGCTGGGACGACGAAGACCGCTGGCGTTGGGACGAGTGGCTGCTGCTGTCGGCCGGCGGCCAGTTTCGCTGGTTGAGCTATGACCCAGAAGAGGGCTTTATACTCCAGCAGAAGATTCAACCCACCGCGCCCTTTGACCCGCTGCATGACAGCGCCATCCCCACCCCCGACGGTCAAGCCATCGTGAGCGAGCGCGCCCCGGCCCGTATTCTGGCCCTGGCCGGCGAGTTGACCTGGCAGGCCAAAGTGGGCGATAGGCTGACCTATGTGGAAGCCGGCCTGAAGGATTTTCGCTACAGCGTTGAAGTTACCGAGCAGGAGCTTGAACTCACCAAAGGGCGGGTGCTGCCGGAGCTTGAAGTGTGGCGGGCCTTTGGCCGGGAAGACCTGGTCCAGCAGGCGGTGACCGCCGGCCAATGGAGTGGGGCTTACCGCGTTCTGGCCCTGGTGTGCGCTCTGCTAACCTTTTTTGGCTGCGCTGGCGTGCTGTTCAGCGGCGTCACCGGCCAACAGATTTTTAGCCAGCAGGTCCAACTGGCCCAGGGTGAAGCAGGGGCGCAAAGCGTGGGGCCGGTGGAAATTACCCAGCCAGGCCGGCCGCACCAAATTCTGCTGCAAGCCGGCGCCCTGCCCACCAACAGTTGGGCCGAGGTCAATGTTTCTATCGCCGATGAAACAGAGAACGAGCTTTTTTTGTTTGCCGAGGAATTTTGGGATGAAGCGGGATATGACGAAGGCTATTGGCACGAGAACGATTTGAGCGGCGATTATCTGTTCAGGCCCGACGAGGCCGGCGAATACACCCTGGAGCTGTCGCTTGAAGGCGACCCGCTGGTTTCCTCGCTGCCGGTGACGGTCACGGTGAAGCAAGGAGTCTGGTTAAGCCGCTATTTTGTGATCTACACCATCATCAGCCTGGTTTTGGCCCTCTTTTTTGCCGTGATGAGTCTCGGCTCAAAAGGGACGCGCGCCTTAATAAAATCCAACCAATAAACAGAGGGATATGCTAAATGAGACCAACAGTCCTGATTTTAAGCTTGCTGGCAGCGCTGTTATGGCCCGGCGCAGCTTTAGCCCAAGATGGCCGCCCGGTGGCCGACCTGTCGCCTCTGGTCATCCTCTCGACGATTATTTACGGCTTAATCGGCATCAGCCTGTGTGTGGCCGGGTATTTTGCCTTTGATAAAATTGCCGGCCTCAGCTTAAAGCGTGAGCTGGTAGAAGATCAAAACCTGGCCCTCGGTATTATGCTGGCCGGGGTCTTCATCGGCATCGCCATTGTGGTTGGGGCGGTCATGCTCTCTTGAGAGGCTGTCTCAAAAGTAGCTCCACATTGGGATGTGGAGCGGGTGGCGCAGGGATGCCGCCCTACCTTTTTAGACAGGTTTTGAGATGCCGCTAACCAAACGCCACTCGACGGCCCTGCTGGTCACAACCTTCATCACAGCCGTGTGCGGCCTGATTTACGAACTGATTATCGGGACGCTTTCCTCCTACCTTTTTGGCAACAGCGTTACCCACTTTTCCATCACCATCGGCCTGTTCATGAGCGCCATGGGCGTCGGCTCTTTTCTGTCGCGCCGCGTCCAACGCTCACTGCTGGGCTGGTTTATCTTCGTTGAGCTGGCGGTAGGGCTGATCGGCGGCTGCGCGGCGGCCTTGCTCTACGCCATTTTTGCCACCACCGAGCTTTATTACCTGGCCATGGCCGTGGTGATCCTGCTGACCGGCGGCCTGATTGGCATGGAAATTCCCCTGCTGACCCGCATCCTAGGCGGCTGGGTCACCTTAAGAGACACCCTGGCCAACGTGCTGGCCCTCGATTACCTGGGGGCGCTGCTCGGTTCGCTCCTCTTTCCCCTGGTTTTATTGCCCTACCTGGGCCTGCTGCAAACCTCCTTTGCCGTCGGACTGCTGAATCTGGGCGTTGTCGTCCTGAATATCTGGATGTTTCGCCGCCATCTGGCCCGCTGGCAGCCCCTGGCCATGGGCGCGTCAGCAGTTATTCTTGTACTGCTGCTCGGCGCAGTCTGGTCGGCCCAGTTGACCTCCTTCTTTGAGCAGCAGCTTTACGAAGACGACATTATTTACACTCGCCAGACAGCCTACCAGCGCATCGTGCTGACCCGCTGGGGCGACGACGTGCGCCTCTTTTTGGACGGCAACCTGCAGTTTAGCGCCGCGGACGAATACCGCTACCACGAGCCGTTGGTTCACCCGGCTATGAGCCTGGCTCGCTCCCGCGAGGCGGTGCTGGTGCTGGGCGGCGGCGACGGCCTGGTGGCCCGCGAAGTGTTCAAATACACCGACGTGCGCCGGCTGGTGCTGGTTGACATTGACCCGGTCATCACCAACCTGGCCCGCACCCATCCGGCCCTGCTGGGCGTCAACCAGAACTCCCTGAGCGATCCCCGGCTGGAGCTGGTCAACCAGGATGCCTTTACCTATCTGGCCGATACCGCCGATCTGTTCGGCGTGATCATCATAGACCTGCCGGACCCCGATAACGAAAGTTTGGGCAAACTCTACAGCCGCGAGTTTTACAAGCTGGCCCGGCGACACCTGGCCCGCGGCGGCGTGCTGGCGACGCAGGCCACCTCGCCCTACTTTGCCCGTGAAACGTACTGGTCCATTGTCCACACCATCGCCGATGTGGGCCTCAAAACCTGGCCCTATCACGTTTACGTCCCCTCCTTTGGTGATTGGGGCTTTGTGCTGGCCGCCGAGCACAGCCTGGAGCCGGCCCGATTTACCCCCACCACGCCGCAGCGCTACCTCACCCCCAAACTGCTGGCGGCCAGTTTCCTCTTTGACAGCGATACCGCCGAGGTTGCAACCGAAGTCAACACCCTGGACAACCAGATCATCCTGACCTATTACGAACGCGGTTGGAAGCGGTGGGATTAGGTAACTAATTCTTCCTTCACGCTCGGCCCTCTTTTTGGCTGTGGTTTGACCA
>CAZDMM010000247.1:0-9331 GCA_964505845.1 uncultured Caldilineaceae bacterium | reverse complement strand
TATAATAGAAGGGGAGAGAGAGTTTGTCAAACGCTTCGTTAACCTATTTTATCTATATCTTGTATAGAAATTGTACAATTTTATCTGAATTACCATTGTACTTGTAGCTCAGTTTTTTGTATGCTATAATGGGGCGGTGTAGTTTTGGTAAAAACAAAATAATCTTACACATTAAAAAAGGAGGAACCATGCAGCAGTTTGACCGACGAGACTTTCTAAAAAAGGCATCATTGGCCGGGGTAGCCGGGGCGGCCAGCTTTCTGGCCCAGCCCAGAGCCGCCGACATCGTAGCTGCCGCCCAGGATGCCGACCTGCCAACTATAGAGTGGGACATGGCTACCAGTTGGCCGGTAGCGCTTGATACTATTTTTGGCGGCGCGCAATCATTTGCCGATGCCGTAGCCAAGCTGACCAGCGGCAAGTTCGTCATCACACCGCGGGCTGCGGGTGAGCTGGCGCCGGGCCTGGAAGTGCTGAACGTGGTTGAGCAAGGAGCCGTGCCCTGCGGTCATACCGCCTCCTACTACTACGTTGGCAAAAGCCCTATCACCGCCTTTGGTGCAACGCTGCCTTTTGGCTTAAGCGCCCAACAGCAAAACTCTTGGTTGTACGAAGGCGGTGGCTTAAAGATGTTGCAAGACCTGTATGCGGCCAAGTTTGGGGTGATTCAGTTTCCGGCGGGCAACACCGGGGCGCAAATGGGTGGTTGGTTCCGCAAAGAAATCAAAACGGTAGCCGATCTGCAGGGGTTAAAAATGCGCATCCCCGGCCTGGGGGGTCAGGTGATGACCAAACTGGGGGTGACGGTGCAAACATTGCCCGGTGGTGAAATTTTCCAGGCCCTACAAACCGGGGCCATTGACGCCGCCGAGTGGGTTGGCCCGTATGATGATGAAAAGCTTGGTCTGCAAAAAGCCGCCAACTTTTACTATTATCCTGGGTGGTGGGAGCCAGGCCCAACCCTGGAAGTGCAAATTAACCTGGCCGAATGGGAAAAATTACCGGACCTTTACAAAGCTGCCGTGGAGATAGCCGCCTACCAGGCTAATGTGACCATGCTGGCCCGGTATGATGCCCGCAACAACGACGCGCTGACACGGCTGGTGGAGGGCGGAGTCACTTTGACGCCTTACAGTGATGAAATTATGGCGGCAGCCGAAGAAGCCTCTTTTGCCTTGTACGATGAATTGGCCGCCCAGGATGCTGATTTTAAAACCGTTTATGAAGAGTGGAAGAAATTCCGCGAAGGTATTTATGCCTGGAATGATATTAATGAAGGGGGCATGACGCGTTACATTCACTCCAAGCGCGGCGCTTAATTGCAGCAGTGGCGCGATGATAGGCCCACGCCACCGCATCGTTACAAAAATCCCGGCTTCTGCTGAGAAGCCGGGATTTTGATTTTACTTGAAGGAGAGATCAACCAACCAGCGCACCGTTTGAGGGTAAGCAATGACAATCAGCAGCACCACTACCTGGAGCGCCACAAAGGGAAGGGCGCTTTTGTGAATATCGGCGGTACTGACTTCTTTAGGAGCGGCGCTTTGTAAGTAGAAGAGTGAAAAGCCTACCGGAGGTGAGATAAAGGCAGTTTGCAGGTTAATTGCCATAACGATGGCAAACCAGATCAGGTCAATGCCCAAGGCTTTGGCCGCCGGCACAAACAAAGGCATCACAATAAAACAAATTTCGGTAAATTCCAGGGGAATGCCCAGCAAAAAAACCACAATATTGCTCACCAACATAAAGCCGATAAAGCCGCCGGGCATGTTGACCAGCAGTTCGGTGATATATTTTTTACCACCCAGGGCGTCAAAAACCAGGCTAAACAACGAGGCGCAGAACAGGATCATCACTACCAGGGCGGTAACTCTGGCCGTGGCATGGGCCGCATCCTTGATCAACGGCCAGTTTAACCTTCGATTCGCTGCTGCCAGGATCAGCGCGCCCACCGCTCCTACCGTACCGGCTTCGGTGGGGGTGGCAATGCCAAAAAAGATGCTGCCTAACACCGCCATAATAAGCAATATGGGTGGGATAACGGCATGTAGGGTCTTGATAAATAGAGCCAGGCCGCGCAGGGTGCGGGCTTCGGGCGGCAGGGGTGGGGCCGTGTGAGGTTTAAGGTAGGCTATTACTAATACATACAGGGCGTATGCTCCCGACAGCATGAGACCGGGAATGACGGCCCCCAGGAACAGGTCGCCCACCGAAACGCCTATCTGATCGCTCAACAACACCAGCACCAGGCTGGGCGGGATCATCTGGGCCATGGTGCCGGAGGCTATAATGACCCCGGAAGCCAGTTGTTTATCATACCCGTAGCGGAGCATCACCGGCAGGGTCAGCATCCCCATAACGATGATAGTGGCGGCCACCACGCCGGTGGTGGCCGCCAGCAGCGTGCCAACCACCACCACGGTCAAGGCCAGGCCGCCGCGTAGCGGCCCTAACAAAACCCCAACCGTTTCCAGCAACTCTTCGGCCAGGCCCGACTTTTCCAGTACCGCTCCCAAAAAGATAAAGTAGGGAATGGCCAGCAAGGTAAAGTTAGACATGGTGCCAAACCAGACATTGGGCAGTAACAACAGCCGTTTGAGATCAAACGCGCCAAGCGTCAGCCCGATGACTCCAAAGATGATGGCGGTACCGGCAAAGGAAAAGGCAACGGGATAACCACTCATTAAGATCAAAACGAACCCGGCAAACATGGCTAAGGCTAACCACTCGTAGTGCATGGGGCGTTCCCTTTACTCTATGGTTTCAACTTCGGCCTGAATTTTGGCGGCAATCTCGGTATGTCCCAAAATCACAGCCAGATGTTTGATGACCTGAGAGATGCTTTGAAACAGCAGCAGCGCAAAGGCCACGATGATCATGGTTTTGATGGGCGCTCGCGGCAGCCCTTCTGGGTCGGGTGAGACTTCCCAGGTGCCCCAACTGCCATTGGGCAGCCGTCCCCATGAGGACATCACCGGATTGTAAGTGACATAAATTCCAATCAGGCAGAGCGGGATGAGAAAGAGCAGGGTTCCCAACAGGTCAACCCAGGCTTGCTGCTTGGCACTCCAGTGGGTGTAGAGAAAGTCAACCCGAACGTTAACGCCATGCTTGAGGATGTAGGCAAAACCGAAAAAGAAGATGAGGGAGAATAAGTACCATTGCAATTCAATGAATACATTGGAAGAGAGCCGGACGCCGAGGTAGCGCCCCGTGTAGCGGGCGACCACATTGTAAAAGCCAACCACGACAGTAATCATTACAATCCAGTTGGCTACCCCACCGATGCGTTCCGTGATGCTGTCAATAAAACCGGCCACTTTGAGCAAACCACGCAAAGCTTCATCCTCCTTTGGGCAGGTAAACATTGAATTTTATTGGGCTTGAGGAAGAAAGTGATTTATTTTAGTCAAATCACTCGTTTAGGCAAAATGGTCAGGAAAGGCGTTGTTCCGGCGGTACTCTTGTACCATTGAGAGATGCCAGATTTTCAGCTATTGTAAGAGTAGTTACCATTAAGTAACCATCTTATAAGAAAGGAGACGGCAAAGCTATGTTATTCATACCTCGTGAAGAAGGCCAAGGCTTGGTAGAATATGCGTTGATTCTGGTGCTGGTCGCCATCGTCGTCATCGCCATTCTGCTCCTGCTCGGCCCCGTTGTGGGTAACGTTTTCAGCAATATCGTCAGCAATCTCTAATATTTATTCTTACTTGTTATCTTTTATTTTTTTGGCCCTGCTTTTTGGCAGGGCCTTTTTTATTCTTCAAAAGGAATAACTTTTTGGCTGACATATTTGGGATAGTAGGTAAAGATAACCTCGTAGTTGGCCCGTTCACCGGGGGCTAAGGTGGGCGGGTCAACATAGGTAAAACCCAGATTGATGATGTTATGGCCGCGCCCATAAATGATAGCCACCACCTTGGTTCGTTCCGAGATTACGCTGCCGGTATTTTGAATAGTACCCTTGATGCGCAGAAAGCCGGCCTCGTCTTCAAAACGCTTGGCCTGTACTACGGCCAATTGGGCGCTGTGCTTGGGCTGCACCGGACGGCCTACGGCTCTTAGACTGTAAGAGGTGAATCCGGCCGGGCGTGATACTGTAATCAAGAAAGGGGTGGTTTCGCCGGGAGGAATGGTTTCCAGGATGGTTTCTCCTTCGGCTGCCCCAATAACGGCCCCGCTGGAGTCATAAAAGGTAACTACAATCTGGGCCTGCCCCACCTCCACCGGAGAGTCATTACGCACCTCACCTACAATGTTGAGGGTATTGAAATCATCGGTAAAGCTGTTGTCGCTCATCAGGCCCAGGATAACGGCATCGGAGGGCAGGGCAGTGGGGGCAGGGATAATGCTGGTGGCTGTCAGCGGGCGCTGGCTGGCTAAACTACCCGGCATGGTTGGGATGTTTCCAAAGGTGGCTATCTCAGATTGAGCCAGCACCACCTCTTGTCGCCCGGCCACATGCGTAACCCGATAACTGTAGCGCACCCCGGCTCTCAAGGTTTTATCCACAAAGGCCGGTTCATCCACCTCTGATTTGTAGAGATAGACTCCAAAACCGCTCCCCATATCACTATAGATGCGATACCGGGCTGTCTTGGAGACCGGAGCCCAACTCAAGCCGATGCTGCTGTTGGTAAGCGCCACAGCCTCCACCAAACCGGCAGCGGCGGCAAAATTGGGTTGGACAGGCCGGGCAGCCTCCCCTTCTGCAGAGGCGGTAAAATCCTCGGTTTTTAGGGCGGCGGCTACCACTACCGGGGTAGTCTGTGGGTTGGGCTGAGTGGTAGGAGTGCTGGTTAACTGGGCCAGGGTGGTTGGCGTGGGGGTAAAGGTAGTATTGGAGCGAGGGGTAGTGGGTGACAAAGCCGGCTTGAGGGTAGCGGTGGCGCTCGGCAGGGGGGTGCGGGTGAAAGTTGGCTCCGGCGTAAGGGTGGGGGTAAGGGTAGCGGTTGGGGTGGAAGTTGGCCGGGGAGTAGGGGTTGAGGTAAAGGTGGGCACAAGCGTTGAAGTTGGCCTTGGCGTGGGGGTAGAGGTAGGCGTGGGTAGTGGGGTGGGGGTGGACGTAGCGGTTGGGGTAGCCGTAGAGGTGGCGGTGGGCGTAGCGGTTGGGCTGGGCGTGGGCGGCAAGGTAGCTGTGGGAGAGGGCGATGGAGTAGAGGTAGGTATCTGGGCTACGGACAGGGCGGTTGGGGTTGAGGCCGGTTTTGGTTGAGTTGGGCTGGCAGCGGGAGTAACAGTCCAGGATTGGGTGCGGCTGCCTTCAACAATAACAATCGCTTCCGGCGGGGCGGGACTGCCATGAGCCTGCTGAGGTATCGGAGCCGGGGGAATATTTACCGGGGGGGCAGGTTTGGGAGCCGGAATGTGGGCTGCGGCCAGGGTAGTGGGTTGTGGCGAAGGGGTGGAGGTTGGCAGCACCATAAACTCGTAGGGAGTGGGGGCCACCGCTACCGCTGGGGCTGGGCGGTGACGCAGGCTTCTGATTAACAAGAAGCCCAGCGTCACAAAGACAATCAAGTTGAGGAGCAATAAATATCCTAAAAACAGATATTTTTGCCAGGGTTTCCATTTTACTTTGAGCATGCCGTAACCTTAACGCACCTTGGTGAAGACGACTTCAAAGGAATAGTGGAAGAGGGAGTTAGCTACCCCGTTGCCGGTTGCTGCGCACAACTCGTTGAGGGGGATATCTGGGCTAACCGGGCCAATCACCTGACTCAACCCGTCAAGCACTTCAACGGTATAAGCGCCTTTAAACATGGCAAAATCTATGTGACCTGGCTCTAACTCTCCTTTGAGATTTTGTTTGGTTTCGGTTTTGGCGGTAAAGGTTTCAACCCCCTTGGTAATCTTCACGTTGACTCCATTGATACCCTGGCCGTTGGCATCTTGCACTTTGATAAAAATATGGTGTTTGCCGGCGTTTTCACAGGCGGTTAGCTGCCGCATGGTCCCTGTATAATCAAAATTTGGCGTTGGCGTTGGGACAGGGGTGGGGGTGTTAACAATCCGAACGGGGGCGGGGGGTAAAGTTGGTGCAACGGTGGGCGTATCCGTAGCCTGGGGTGTGGGCGTTACCGTAGGCGTCCAGGTGGGCACCAGGGTATTTAGCGGGGTGGGCCAGGGTGAGCCGGTTGGGGTAGCCGTGAAGGTGGGGAAAGGGGTGCGGGTAGCCGGAGCCTGGGCCAACACCCGTCGAAATCCACCCGGCGACTCGGTAGCCAGCAGCCATACCAGGCCACCCAGAACCACCATATTGACCAGACCCAGGAGCGAAATCAATACAGTCCACTGTTCATTGGTAATTGTGGCCAGTTCTTTTTTGAGTCCGTTCATGGTCAGGCCCAAGCCGATTCCCAACAAACATCTAAACGTTTATATTTAATAGGATAGCGGGGATGGGCTGCTAGCGTCCTTTTCGTTTGACTCCTCAAAAGTCAACCTTGGACCCCACCCCCGCTATAACCTATGCTTACCCGGCAAGCCTGATTTAATTCTAGCTCTAAAATTTTATTTGAGCCTAAATTAGCTCGCTGGTTTGCCGTTAAACAACCAGGTGAACCCCTCCCATTGAAATAGAATGATCCCGCATTGATAGAATACCACTAGTGGTAGGGGTTTGTCAATACGCAAACCACAATATATAGGCTTGATAAGCAACTTGACATATTCATTATAACACCTTTCGTATATTATGGCAAGTAAGTTGGTAAAGCGGGATCGTTTAATAACAATATTAAGGTGATAGACATAAAAAAAAGGGGATTGACACACCCCCTGGGCTGTGATATAATACCCTCGCTCTTTCAGTTTATATAATTTTTTAGCGCCTCAATTAAATAAATTTAAGAAGGCCAGGTGGTTTACAAGTTGCCTGGCTCATTATTTGTAAAAATCTATTTTTCTCCAGTGTTTTGTTTCCACCCAGCAACCAGTTTTGGCAATCCAAGAAAGAAGTAGTATCACGAGTTTAGCGTAGAAGTTAGATGTACACGTGTGCATAAGCCGTTTACACATCTTTCGGTAAATTACCTAGCGCCGCACCATTCTTCAAAAATATCACATTATTTTGGTGTTACCAATTTGTGTCAGCCGACATGAATTTCGATATAAAATTCGCCCCTATGCACTAAACCTTTGATAAACGGGCGACACACGAGGTGAGTATGATTTTAGAAAAAATAATCAGTGATGGGGAAAGCGTTCCCCCCGAAACGAATCCGACCAACGTTTTAGACAACCTCATGCTTAAGGCAACCTCCCGTGGTTATCTCGTTACGGATGATTTGCTGGCCGCTTTCCCCGAAGCTGAAGATAACATGGCCCAGTTAGAGGAAATTTTTATTCAACTCATCAATCAGGGCATCGAAGTCTACGGTGATGTTGAAGAAGCAGAAGAAGAGCGACGCCTCAAAGAGCAATCCCCCGACGAGATAGCCGTACCTACGGTTGACCCCTTTGATTTAAGCGGTATAGCGGCTGATGACACTATCAGCCTTTACCTCAAAGAGATGGCCCGTGTCCCCCTCCTGGCCCCCGCCGAAGAAATCATGCTGGCCAAAAGTTTAGAAAAAGGCCGCAAAGCCCAAAAGAAAATAGAAAAGAATAACGGCCACCTCACCGAAGAAGAACGGCTAAAACTGCGCCGCTATGTGCGCGAAGGCAACAAAGCCCGCGACCATTTGATAAAAGCCAATACTCGCCTTGTAGTTAGTATTGCCAAGAAATATATGGGCCAGGGTGTCCCCTTTTCTGATTTGATCCAGGAAGGCAACCTAGGCTTGATGAAAGCCGTGGAAAAGTTTGATTACCGCCGTGGCTATAAGTTCAGCACCTATGCTACCTGGTGGATTCGCCAGGCCATTACCCGCGCCCTGGCCGACCAGGGCCGCACCATTCGCGTGCCCGTCCACATGAGCGACCGCATCCGCAAGCTGCACCAGGTATCGCGCCAGCTTGAGCAGGTGTGGGGCCGCAAACCTACCCCCGAAGAACTGGCCGAGCAGATGGACCTGGAACCCTCCAAAGTCCGCTGGATGCTGCGGGTCAGCCGCCATCCCGTTTCCTTAGAACGTCCCGTAGGTGAAGAAGAAGACAGCGAACTGGGCAACTTTATTGAAGACGAAGACGCTCCCACCCCGCCCGACGCGGCTTATCATCACCTGCTGCAAGAAAAATTGGAAGATGTCCTCAGTACCCTCACCCCGCGCGAAGCCCGCATTCTGCGGCTGCGCTTTGGGCTGCAAAATGGCCGCAGCTATACTTTAGAAGAAGTGGGTAAAAAATTCGGCCTCACCCGTGAGCGCATTCGCCAGATTGAAGGACAGGCTCTGCGCAAGCTGCGCCATCCCCGCCGCAGCCGTCAATTACGTGATTACCTGAGCTAACCTTTTATTTATCCTAAAAATACAAACCCCGTTTTCCGTTAAGTGAGAAAACGGGGTTTTTTTGTTTTCTACCCTACCTTCACCCAGCGGGCCGCGTCAAAGGCCAGCATCACACCTGGCTGGCTTTCGCCGGTAACATCGCTCAGGCGCAAATAGCCCTGCCCCGGCGCAAAGCGAAATACGCCCAGCCGCACCCACTGATTGGCAATCCTATTCTGATTGATGGCCACTTCGGTCTGGCCGTCGGCGTGAACCACCCGGTAGCGGGCGCTGCCGGTTGTGGCATGTTGGTCGGGGATGAACACCTGCACTTCATATTGACCCGCCGCCGGCAAGTTGGGCTGCCACTCGCCCCAGTTAATTTCCTGCCCTGCTGAGGCATAGCTCCACAGGGTAGAGCCATAAGCGCCCACCGGGGCGGTGTACCAGTTGTCGGTTTTGGCTTTGCGGAAGCGGCCCATCGTTGGATCGGCGCGCTGGGAGTCAACCGTAATCTGCACCTGCGGGGCCTGGGCCGGCTGAGCAGGCGGCGCTACGGGCGCCGGCTGCACGCGAGAGGGTTGAGCCGGAACTGCCGCTTCAGGCATCTTCCAGGGACGGTGGGCGTTGATGAATTCGCTGGGACTGTAATAATTAGCCAAAACCTGCTCCCGGTTTTTGACCATGGGCGTCCAGTTGCCGATAGAAAGTTTGTTGCGCCGAATCTCAAAGTGGAGGTGAGCCAGGTAAAGCCCCTTGGGGGCCTGGGGCGTTTTAGCCCCTTTGCCAATAGTGCCAATCTGCTGACCGCGAGTTACTTTTTGCCCTACGGCTGTCACCATAATTTGGTCCAGGTGGGCATACTGCGACCAGACCCGCGTGCCGTCGGGCAGAGCGTGTTCAATCAGGATCAAATTGCCCCAACTGGGGACATAGTAACCAAACTCCAGCACCTTACC
>CAZDMM010000246.1:0-9374 GCA_964505845.1 uncultured Caldilineaceae bacterium | reverse complement strand
GCGTGGTCAGTGACCGAGATGGCGCATAAATAAGGAGGATTTTAATGATTGAGCCTACTCATTCCGCAGTTTTTGAAGATGTCGAGTCGGTTATTATCCGTTTTGCCGGGGACTCCGGCGATGGCATGCAGCTAACCGGTACCCAATTTAGCAATACCGCCGCTGTTTTTGGCAATGATATCAGCACGATGCCCGATTTTCCGGCCGAGATCCGGGCCCCCGCCGGCACTTTAGCCGGGGTTAGCGGCTTTCAAGTTAACTTTGCCAGCGGCGACATCCTCACCCCCGGCGACTCCCCAGAAGTGTTGGTGGCTATGAATCCGGCCGCCCTCAAAGCTAACCTCAAAGATTTGGCCCCTGGCGGTAAAATTATTATCAACACCGATAATTTCACTCCCGCCAATCTCAAAAAAGCCAACTATGAGAGCAACCCTGTAGAAGACGGCAGCCTGCGCGGTTACGAGGTGCATAAAGTCCCTATGACCGCTCTCAACCGCAAAGCTCTGGAAGGGATTGAGGGGTTAAACACCAGAGATATTGACCGCTGCCAAAACTTTTTTGCCCTGGGGCTAACCTTTTGGATTTACGACCGGCCCCTGGACACCTCCATAAAATATATTGAGGATAAGTTTACCAAGCGGCCCGAGCTGGCCAGGGCCAACCAGGCCGCCCTGCAAGCCGGCTATAATTTTGGGCACAACACCGAAGCCTTCCAGACTCGCTATCACATCAAGCCGGCCCGGCTGGCCCCCGGCATCTACCGCAAAATTACCGGCAACGAGGCGATTGCCCTAGGCATGGTAACAGCAGCCCAAAAGGCCGGCAAATCGCTCTTTTACGGCTCCTATCCCATCACACCCGCCAGCGGTATCCTGGAAACCCTGGCGGCCCTCAAACATTTTGACGTGCGCACCTTCCAGGCTGAAGACGAAATTGCCGCGATGGGTTCTGTGATTGGGGCAGCCTTTGGAGGCGCTTTTGCCGCCACCGGCACCAGCGGCCCCGGCATCGCCCTCAAAAGTGAGGCCATCAATCTGGCTATTGTTCTGGAGCTGCCCATGGTCGTCATCAATGTGCAGCGAGGCGGCCCCAGTACCGGCATGCCTACCAAAACAGAGCAGTCTGACCTGCTGCAAGCCATGTATGGCCGCAATGGCGAAAGCCCCATCCCGATTATCGCTCCCTCTACCCCCGGCGACTGTTTTGACGCGGCCATCGAGGCTTTCCGCCTGGCCGTGCGGGCTACCACCCCGGTTTTTGTTTTGAGCGACGGTTACATTGCCAACAGCGCCGAACCCTGGCTCATCCCGGACCCGGATAAAATTGAGCCGATTATTGTCAAGCATCCCACCGCCCCTGATAACGGCAGCAATGGCTTCAAACCTTATCACCGTGACCCTGAAACGATGGCCCGCTCCTGGGCTTTACCCGGCACACCCGGTTTAGAACATCGCATCGGCGGTCTCTCTAAAGCTCCAGAAACCGGCAACGTTTCCTATGACCCGGATGATAATGAGCGCATGATCACGGATAGGGCCGAAAAAGTGGCCCGTCTGGCCGATTATATCCCGGCGCAGCCCCTGGTTGGCCCTGGAGAAGGGGACCTATTGGTGGTAAGTTGGGGTGGCACGTATGGGGTAATTCGCTCGGCCGTGCTGCAGATGCAGGCCAGAGGCAAGCCGGTTTCTCATGCCCACCTGCGTTACCTCAACCCCTTCCCGCGCAACCTGGGCCATATTCTCAGCCGGTTTAAACGCGTCCTGGTTCCAGAATTAAATCAGGGCCAGTTAGCCATCCTGCTGCGTGGTCGCTACGGCTTGTCAAATGTGCTCACCCACAACAAAGTACAAGGGCGACCTTTTACCATCCGAGAAATTGCTCAAAAGATAGAATCGTTACTTTAACGGAGACAATAATGAGTGAAGTCATCAAACTAACCCGCAAAGATTTTGTTTCTGACCAAACGGTGCGCTGGTGCCCCGGTTGTGGCGATTATGCAATTTTGGCCCAAATGCAAAAGGTGCTGCCCGACTTGGGTATTCCTAAAGAAAAAATCGTCTTTATCTCCGGGATTGGCTGCTCCAGCCGCTTCCCTTATTACATGAATACTTATGGCATCCACAGCATTCATGGCCGTGCTCCCACTCTGGCCACCGGTCTCAAATTGGCCAATCCAGATTTGAGTGTGTGGGTTATCACCGGCGATGGCGACGGCCTATCCATTGGCGGCAACCACCTGCTGCATGTGCTGCGCCGCAATCTCGATATTAATATTATCCTGTTCAATAACCGGATCTATGGCTTAACCAAAGGCCAGTATTCGCCCACCTCGCTGCCGGGCCATAAAACCAAAACCTCGCCCATGGGGTCGTTGGAACAGTCCTTCAACCCGCTGTCGGTAGCCATTGGGGCCGAAGCCACCTTTGTGGCCCGCACCATTGATACCAATGTCAAACACATGGCCGAAATTCTGCGCCGCGCCGCCGAACACAAAGGCACCTCCTTTGTAGAAATCTATCAGAACTGCGTTATCTTTAACGATGGCGCCTGGAGCTATGGCACCGATCCGGCCACCAAAGATGATAACATCCTGGAATTGGAACACGGCCAGCGCATGATCTTTGGCAAGAATCGAGATAAGGGCATCCGGTTGAATGGGCTGAATCCGGAAGTTGTGTCGCTTGACCAGGTAGCCAAAGAAGACCTGCTCGTCCACGATGAATTTGCCACCGAGCCAAGCCTGGCCTATCTGCTCAGCCGCATGCGCCACCCTCAATTCCCCGAACCCATCGGTGTTTTCCGTTCCATCGAAAAAATGACTTACGAAGCCGGGGTCATGGGCCAAATTGAGGAGGCGACCCGGCGCAAGGGCAAAGGCAACTTAGCCAAGCTGTACCATGCCGCCGAAACCTGGGAAACGCACCCGCAGCCAGAACCGGTGGGCAACGGCAAAAACGGGCGCAGTTGGCTGTCGGTTGACATGGCTAAAACCCTGGACGAGGAATATGTTGGGGTGAACTTTCACGGTGAGCGCACCTCCGGCCAGGAGGGTGACTACAACCTCATGACCGACACCCTGGCCGACCTCAATCCCCGCAAGCCCCTCGTCGCCCCGGTGGACATCTCGGTGGCCGAAGCAGTGCGCCGCATGAAAGAAATTAACGTTGGCCTGATTGCCTTAGTGGACGAGAGAGGCAAACTTGCGGGTGTGTTTACCGAGGGAGATGTTTTTCGCAAGGTGGCCTGTAAAATAGATGATTTGAACCAGGCTAAGGTCAAAGATTTTATGACCTCGCGGGTCACCACCCTCAAACCGGAAACCAAAATTGCCCACGCCCTGCACCTGATGTCTATTCACCGCTTCCGCCATGTGATGATTGTGGATGATGAGGGCAAACCCGCCGGCGTCCTCTCCTTCCGGGCGGTGGTGCGTTATATTGAACAAAGCTTTCTTTCATCGGTTAAAAATTAGGGTGAAATCCGGCCATCAAAAAGCCTCCACAAAGCGTGGAGGCTTTTTTGTAAAAAACAGGCCGCTTCTCCCCCGCTTGCGGGGCAAAATGACGCGACTCAAATTATGACTCTCTCCCAACGCATCAAAGATAAGGCATACAGCCTGGGGTTTGACCTCATCGGCCTGGCCCCGGCGGAACGCGCCCCTCACGCCGAGGCTTACCGCCGCTGGCTGGACCAGGGTTACGCCGCCCAGATGAGCTGGCTGGGCCGTGAGCCTCAACGCCGCGAGGATCCGCGCCTGGCGCTGCCCGGTGTCCACTCGGTGGTGGTGGTGGGGTTATCTTACTTTGTGCTCAACCCACCGCACGATTTATGGCGCGACCCCTCGCGCGGCCGGGTAGCCCGCTATGCCTGGGGGTTAGATTATCACGACATGATGCTGCCGCGCCTGCGTGAATTGGGCGACTTTGTGGAAAAGGAAAGCGGCGGCGGTCTCAACCGGCGGGCTTATGTAGACACCGGCCCGGTGTTAGAGCGAGATTTTGCCGCTCAGGCCGGGCTGGGCTTCATCGGCAAAAATACACTGCTCATCAGTCCGCGCCTCGGTTCCTATCTTTTTTTGGGCGAAATCCTGCTGGATATTGAGCTGGAGTATGACGAACCGGCGTCAGAAGGCGGCGCGAGTTGTCGCCTTGATACTTCACCCCCTTTGGAGGAGACTGAGGGGGGGTATCTCGGAGCATCCAAACGCCTGGGCACGTGCGGTAATTGCACTCGCTGCTTAACGGTTTGCCCTACCCATGCCTTCCCTGCACCCTACATATTAGATAGCAACCGCTGCATTTCGTACCTGACCATTGAGCTAAAAGGCAGCATCCCTTTGGAACTGCGCCCGCTCATGGGCAACTGGATTTTTGGCTGCGACGAGTGCCAGGAGGTTTGTCCCTGGGTGCGGCGCTATGCCCGGCCTACCCATGAGCAATTTTTAAGCTTTGAGCCTGACCGGGCTGCCCCTAAATTGATTGAGCTGATGAGGTTGGATGAAGCCGCTTTTCGCGCCCGCTTCAGGGAGACGCCCATGTTGCGGGCCAAACGGCGAGGGCTGCTGCGCAACGCAGCGGTGGCGCTGGGCAATTGGGGCAGCCAGGAGGCGCTGCCGGTGTTAGAGCAGGCGTTGCAAGACCCAGAGCCATTGATCCGCGAGCATGCGGCGTGGGCCATGGGGCGGATAACCGCCGGCTAAGAGTGGACCGCTGCCGGCAACTCCAGTTCAATCACCACCCCGGGCCCATCTTCTCGATTGTAGGCCCGGCAGACGCCGGCCATACCCCACACTAATTGGGCCACCATAGCCAGGCCCAATCCCATCCCAGGCATCTGCCCGGTAAAATATTTTTCTACTTGATAGTAAGGCGCCCACATGCGGGCGAGTTGGTCTGGCAAAAGCGTCAAACCATCATCCTTGATTTGCAGTTGCAGACCGCCGGCCACGGCAGAAATTTTAATATCAAGCCGGGGAGAGTGCGTGGGATGAAACTTTTTGGCGTTCTCAAGCAGTTCCCACAAGATTAGCTCCATGGCCTCAGGAGAGGTTGGCAGGTAAGTATTAGGCGGGTCAACCGGCTGATGATAAGCCAGTTCCATCACCTTAAGCTCCAGGTTGATTTTAATTTTAGCCATTATGGCTTCAATCTCGGCTAAACTACAGCGAGACCGGCTGCGTTTGGCCAGGGTCAGCGATTCTACATATTGAAAAATCGCTAAAATTTCATCTTGAAGCTGGTTGGCATTTGTCTCTACAATTGCAAAAAAAGACTCCTGGTCCTCAATTGAGAGCGTGGAGCGTCCCTCGCGGAGAATTTTAAGGAAGCCGGTTAACTTCGCCAGCGGGGTTTTGAGTTTATGATCTATTTGCCCATGAAATGTCCACATGAGATTTTGGGCTACCACCGTTGCAGAAATATCGTGCAGGCGGATCAGATAATTTTCACTTGACCGGGAAGACGACATCCGCATCTGCTCAACTTGCAGCCACAAACTCTCGCCGGTTGAAGTTTCGGGGCGCACCAGATAATAGGGCGACGGGATGGGAGACGAGGCAGGCCAGGTGGCCCAGGCTGCTTCTGGCTCACAGCGATATTGCTGGCGGCTCACCCCCAAAAAAGTTTTAGAGCCAACCGGGCCGCTCAACTCCGCCAGATTAAGATAGAGGCGGGCCTGGGGATTGGCATAGAGAATTTCATCTTTTTCGTTCACAATCAGATAACCATCTTTGTCCTGCTCAACCACCCACTCAAACTTGTGCCGCTCGGTGAGCAAACGCCGGTAACGATTGAGCCGGGTAATGGTTTGTACCCGCAACTGCAGCTCGACAAAATCAAACGGTTTGGTAATAAAGTCATCCGCTCCGGCCTTAATCCCACGCAAACGCGACTCGCGATCATCCAGGGCCGTGATCATAATTATAGGGACTTCAGCCAAAATATGGTCGGCCCGTAAATGCTCACAGGTAGTAAAACCATCCATGTCCGGCATCATCACATCAAGCAGGATCAGGTCTGGCATCAGTTGGGCGGCCTTTGTTAAAGCTTCTACCCCGTTGCCGGCAAAAGCCAGGTGATGCCCCTGAGGTAATAACAATCCTTCCAAAGTTTCACGGATCACTTCCTCATCATCAACAATCAGAACGGTACTCTGGTAGGTCATGGCAAGTTTCCCTTCTTTTACCGGTTTTGGCTAAGTTGCCGCCAAACTACCTGGCCCAATTCGGCAAGTTTGACCGGTTTACTTAAATAGTCATTGGCGCCCACGGCCAGGCAGCGTTCACGGTCGCCGGGCATCGCCATGGCGGTTAACATTACAATCGGCACAGCCGCAAAATTGGCGTCGGCTCGCAGGCGGCGAGTTGCTTCTAACCCGTCCAGCCCCGGCATTTGAACATCCATCAGAATGAGATCAGGTTTCTCCTGCCTGGCCTGCTCCAGCGCCTCAACTCCATTCCGGCTAACGGCCATGCGATAGCCCAGGCTTTGCAAGTACTCTTTAAATAACCTAGAAAGCGTGCTGTCGTCTTCGGCCAATAAAACCAAAGGGGCTGTACCGGTTGTGGCCGCCGGATGGGCCGGTTCTGGCTCTACCTCGGCGGGTGTTCCGGCCGGCGCCATTCCAACCGGTTGAGGTAAAGGAGCCCAGGGCAGCGCAATAGTAAAACGACTCCCCTGGCCGGGGCTGCTCTCCACCGAGATGCTGCCGCCGTGTAAGTTTGTCATGCGTTCAGCCAGGGCCAGGCCCAGGCCGGTGCCGGTATACTGCCGCGACAGGCTGCTATCCAATTGAATGAAAGGTTGGAATAAACGGGGCAGGTCTTCTTGAGAAATGCCTATCCCGGTATCCCAGACCGTAAAGTAGACTCTTTGCGAAGCTGCGTCGGCCCGAGTCTCCAAACCAATTTCCCCCGCCTCCGGCGTAAATTTAACCGCGTTGCTCAAGAGGTTTACCAATATTTGTTTCAAGCGCCGTTCATCGGCCTGGACAACCATTACCGTTTGGTCATAAGCGATTGACACCTTAAGCTGTTTTTTGTGGGCCGTCTGCTTAATAAATTGCAAACTGGCCTGGCATACCCCTTCAACCAAGACAGGGCCTAGCTGCAACTCCACTTTACCGGCCTCTATTTTAGAAAGGTCTAAAACATCGTTGATCAGGGCCAACAGGTGACGGCCGCTCTCCTCGATGCTGCTCACCGATTTGAGCTGCCGTTCGTTTAACCCCCCATAGACCTGCATTTTTAACACCTCGGATAAGCCCAAAATACCGGTGAGCGGCGTCCGCAGTTCATGGCTCATGCTGGCCAGGAACTCGTCTTTGAGGCGAGAAGCCCTGGCCAACTCCACATTGGCCTCCCGCAAATGGGCAGTCTGTTCGGCGACGCGTTGAGCTAACAGGGTTCGCTCTTTAGCCAGGGCGGCCTCAGCCCGTTTTCGTTCTGCAATCTCTTGTTGGGCCTGCTCATACAGGCGGGCATTCTCAATAGCAACAGCCAACTGGTCGGCCATAGTTTGAGCCAGCCTGAGATCATCCGGGGTATAGGCGCCCACCACTTGAGCGGCGATATTCCACGTGCCGATGGTTTGCCCTTTAATGCGCAGGGGAATAATCATGACAGAATGAATCCCATTAACCCCTAAACACTCATCCTCAACAAAGCGGCTGTCCTCGGTTACATTGTGGCGGAGCAACGGTTGGCTCAACTCAATTACCCAGCCAATGGCCGAATTTTTACGCGGCAACTTGCTTCCCGCCGGCAAAATAGTTTTGGCTTTATCTGGGCCGGCCACAAAGGCCACCTCCAGCTCATCACCGGCCCGGAGAGCCAGGCACATGTGGTCGTAAGGGAGCAAGGCCGCGGCATGGTGGGCAAAAGCATGATAAACATCGCTAAGGCGCAGGCTGGCAGCGATAGCCCGGTCTAGCTCGTGCAGGGCCGTTAATTGGTCGGTGTGCCGCTGCATTTCGGTATAGAGGCGAATATTTTCAATGGCGATGCTTAACTGGTTAGCCACCGCCTCAACCAATGAAATTTCGCGCTCCGCAAATTGGTGAGGTTCCTCGGTGGCGTCGGCCCCCAAGGCCCCAATCACTTCATCACGCACAATGATAGGCACTATCAGCATAGATTTTATGCCCAGTTCCATGGTCAGTTCGCGGACCGGCTCTAACAGTTTATCATGCAAGGCGTCGTAAATCACCACGGGCTGTTTGGTGGTGATAAGCTGTTTGTGAGAGGGATTGCCGGCCACCGGGATACGCAAACCTGGCTCAACCAGCCGGCCTCCGGCCATGCGAGCCTTCAGGTCGCCATAAATTTTATCTTCGTCATAAATCAGCACCCCACCCTGTGAAAAATTAAGCCGCTGCAAGTACTCGCTTAAAACCAACTCAAACATCTCCTGCTCGTTATCCAACTGCGACAGCAGGCGGGCCACCCGGTAGAGGGTAGACATGTCTTCTAAAGCCACGTCGCTCTGCCTAAATAGATGGGCATTCTCTATGGCAATGGCGGCCTGGTTAGCAAACATTTCTAGATGTTCGGCGTCGGCCTGGCTGTAAAAACCGGGGGTGGCGCTGTTTACATTCAAAAAACCGATCACCCGCCCTCGAATATGGATGGGGGTGGCGGCGTAAGATTTAATCCAGTTGGTTTCGGGCCGGTAAACCCACTCATCATACCGGGCTATGTCAGAAATAACCAAAGGCCGGCTGCTTTGCTGCATCTGGCGAAAAGTGGCGGTAGCGGCGATTTTAAAAGCAAGCGGAGGTACAGCTTCTAGCTCTCCGTGGCTGTAACCCCGCCGGCGGAATACCCGCGCCATGTCTTCCTCGATGAGCATCAGGGCGGCAGCGTCGTGGGGCACAACTTTGCCAATTTGCTCCAGAATACGGTCAAGCACCTCTTCGTAATCCAGGGTGCTGCTGAGGGCAGCGCCGGCCTGGCGTAAGGCTTCGGTTTCCCGGTTGCTTTCAAGCAGTTGGGCTTCGGTTTTTTTACGCTCAATCGCCATCGCCAGCACATTGGCCGCAGCTTGCAGAAAATGAATATCATCTTCGGTAAATTTGCGCCGCTCGGTGGTGTGCGCTCCTAACACCCCAAAAGGCCGATTTTGCCCCTGGATGATCACGCTCAACCCGCTCACAACGCACTCATCTTGCAGCAGCCAGGACTGGCTAAAGCGCGTTTCGGCGGCAAAATCTTCCACAATCACAGGGCCGTTTGAGAGCAGGGTATAACCGGCCTGAGAGTTTGCCTGGGCGCCCACTGTGGCCTGGCCTATTAACTCTGCCGGCCAGCCCACCCCTGAGCGCAGCACAAACGTATCCGCCTGGGGGGTCAGCTCTAAAATTTTAACATACTCTACCTC
>CAZDMM010000245.1:0-9388 GCA_964505845.1 uncultured Caldilineaceae bacterium | reverse complement strand
GCAGGGGGGTAGGGGAGACCTGTTCCCCTCTGTGCTCCTGCTCCTCTGCACCTCGGCCCTGCTGCAAGTGGGCGCTCACCGAGACCACTACTTCGCCTCGCTCGGTGAATTTGACGGCGTTGTTGAGCAGATTGACCAGGATTTGGCGCAGGCGGGTCACATCGCTCAACAGGGCGCTGGGGGTTGAGTCTTCAATCATATAAGCCAGGTCCAGCTTCTTTTCGGCCGCTTTGATGGCTACCAGGTCGAGCGCCTCCTCGATGCACTGGCGCAGGTCAAAGGGCTGCTTTTCCAGCTCCAGTTTGCCGGCTTCAATCTTGGAGAAGTCCAGAATATCATTGATGATGGTCAGCAGGGTATCGCCGCTGGTGCGGATGGTTTCGGCAAAATCCGCCTGCTCCGCCGAAAGGGGGGTATCCAGCAGCAGGCTGGTCATGCCGATGATGGCGTTGAGCGGGGTGCGAATTTCGTGGCTCATGTTGGCCAGAAACTCAGATTTGGTGCGCGTGGCCGACTCGGCCGCTTCTTTGGCCTGCCGCAGGGCTTCCTCCATTTGTTTGCGCACGGTAATATCCCGGTTCAGCCCAATCAGCCCGGCTATCTGGCCGGTTTCATCTCTAAAGGGCACTTTAACGCTCAGGAGCCAGCGCTGCTGGCCGGTGCGGTGATCAAAAACCGGCTCCTCGTGGTTAAGGAGGGGTTGGCCTGACTCCAAAATGGCCTGCTCGTCGGCGTAATATTGCCGAGCAAATTCCAGAGGTGAAAAGTCAAAATCGGTTTTGCCAATCATGGCCTCCGGCGTGGCCGCGCCCAGGATGCGGGCGGTATTGGGGTTGACCAGCAAGAAGCGGCTGGCCCTGTCTTTGACAAAAATTTGGTCGGGCAGATTGTGCATCAGGGCCAGCATCAGGTTGCGTTCCCGGATCAAGGCGGCCTCAACCTGCTTGCGCTCGGTGATATCTTCTTTTACGGCCAAAAAGTGGGTAATGACGCCCTGGGCATCTTTAATGGGTGAAATGGAGGCAGACTCCCAATACGGGTCCCCGCTCTTTTTCTTGTTGCGAAATTCACCGCGCCACTCTTTGCCGGCGGTAATGGTTTCCCATAAACGTTTATATTCTTCAGGCGGGGTGTGGCCTGATTTTAATAAACGAACATGTTGTCCGGTTACTTCTGCCAGGCTGTAGCCGGTGGTTTCGGTGAAGCGGGGATTGGCATACTCGATGTACCCCTGGGTATCAGTGATGACGACGGTGCTGGCGCTCTGTTCAACCGCCCGCGCCAGTTTGCGCAGTTGTTCCTCAATTTGCTTGCGTTCGCTAATATCGCGGCCCAGGCCAATGAAGATGCGCCGGCCCGGCAACGAGACTTCGGTCACCGCTAGTTCTAAAGGAATGGAGCGGCCGTCTTTGTGCTGGCCTGCTACCTCCAGCACCTTATCTATGATCTTGTGCCGGCCGGTTTTTAGATAATCAGCCAGATAGCCGGGATGGGCCTCACGCGTGGGTGAGGCCATGAGCATGCTCAAGTTTTGGCCGATGACTTCGGCCGCGGAGTAGCCAAATATTTGCTCGGCGGCCGGGTTGAAGCTTTCAACCAGCCCCTGCTCATTGATAGTGATGAGGCTGTCTTTAAGATGGCCGATGATAGCACGCACAAAAGCTTCACTCTCCTGCAAAGCCTGCTCGGTGCGTTTGCGCCGGGTGCTGTCGAGATAAATCAAGGCCACAGCCCCGATGACAAAAATGGCGGCCAGTAAACCGCTGCCGTATAGACTCGCTATGAGCAGCGCCGCTCCAAATCCAAACAAAATCATTCTTTCCAGTGATAGTTTCATGCTTTGTCTCGGCTGCGTCGTAATTCTAATAATTCAGGTTCGATATGTTCTTGATAACAATCGGGGCAGATACTATGGGTAAACAGGGCTTCGGAATGGGCCGAGATATAATTTTCAATCTGCTGCCAATAATTTTCGTCGTCGCGAATCTTTTTGCAGTAGGAGCAGATGGGCAGATAGCCTTCAAGCTGTTTCACCTGGGCCAGGGCTGCTTCCAGTTCTTTAACCCGCCGGGCCAGTTGAGCTTGCAGCTCGACCACCCGCACCCCCACTTGTAGGCGCGCCTGAAGCTCCGGGGCATCAAAGGGCTTGGTCAAAAAATCATCGGCCCCGGCCTGCAGCCCGGCCACAATATCCGCTCGATCTCCTTTGCTGGTCAGCAGCAGCAGATACAGGGCCGACAGCCGGGGCGTCTGGCGCACCCGGCGGCAGATTTCGTCGCCTTCCAGGCCGGGCATCAGCCAATCCAGGATGGCCAGGGACGGTGCATCTTCGGCCTGGAGTGTGGCCCAGGCGGCGTTGCCGTCGGCGGCGGTGATAACCTCGTAGCCCCACCTGGTCAGGGTAAGTTGCAGCAGCCGGCGCGAAACCGGCTCATCATCGGCAATTAAAATTTTCATCACTTCTCTCCATCCAATACTTTACGAACTTTGCCCAGCAACACTCTGGGGGTAAAAGGTTTTTCTAAAAAGGCCTGGCCTGCCTCTAACATCTCTTGGTTGATGATGGCGTTGCCGGTATAGCCTGAAATGAACAAGGTTTTCAAATTGGGGCGCAACAGGATTAGCTGTTCGGCCAGCTTATGGCCGTTGAGGCCGGGCATAATGATGTCGGTTAATAACAGGTGAATCGGCTGTAGATATTGTCGGCATAATTCCAGCGCCTCTTGAGGGTCGGTTGCTTCCAGCACCGTGTAGCCGTTTGTTTCCAGGACGGTGCGCATTAGTTGACGTACCGAAGTTTCATCTTCCACCATTAAGATAGTTTCGGAACCGCGTTGCAGTGGAGCCGGGGTGGGCTTGGCTTCAAGCGGTTCAGCAGGGGCGGGAATACGCGGCAAATAGATTTTGAAGGTGCTGCCGTAGCCCGGCTCGCTGTAGGCCCAAATAGAGCCGTTGCTTTGTTTGACAATGCCATACACAGTAGCCAGGCCCAGCCCTGTTCCCTGCCCCTGGGCCTTGGTGGTAAAGAAGGGTTCAAAAATGTGTAACAGCGTGGCTTTGTCCATGCCTACCCCGGTATCGCTGACCGCTACCATCACATAGGGGCCTGGCTGCACCTCGGAATGTTCAAGGGCATAAATTTCATCCAGGTAAACATTCGCCGTCTCGATGGTTAGTTTACCCCCGTCGGGCATGGCGTCGCGGGCATTAATGACCAGGTTCATAATAACCTGCTCCAACTGGCCCGGATCCACCAGCGTTTGCCCCAGGTCTGGCGCCAGGGTGGTGGTTAGCTCAATATCTTCGCCAATCAGCCGGTGCAGCATTTTCTCCAGGTCGGTGATGACGGTATTCAAGTTCAGGCGACGCGGCTCAAGGGCTTGTTTGCGGCTAAAAGCCAGCAGTTGCCGGGTCAGCGCCGCCGCCCGCTCCCCGGCTCGGCTAATCTGTTCAATCTCTTTGTGAGGGAGATTCTCGGACGCCAGGTAGCGGGCCAGCAGAAATTCGCTGTAACCGGTGATGACCGTCAGCAAGTTGTTAAAATCGTGGGCAATCCCCCCGGCCAGACGGCCAATGGCTTCCATTTTTTGCGACTGGCGCAGTTGCTCTTCCAGGTGCAATTTGGTGGTCACATCATTTTTGATAGTCACGTAATTGGTAATTTGGCCGGAATTATTACGGATAGGGGTGATGGTCATCTCCTCGGTGTACAAACTGCCATCTTTGCGTTGGTTCACCAGCCGCCCATTCCAAACCTGTCCGGCCGTAATAGTGGCCCACAAATTGGCATAGAAAGCCTGCGACTGCCGCCCGCTGTTCAGCAAGCGGGAATTTTGCCCCAGCACCTCGGCCCGGCTGTAACCGGTGATCCGCTCAAAAGCCGGGTTGACATAGATGATCCGGGCCGCCACATCGGTAATCGCCACCGCTTCGGCGGCCTGCTCGATGGCTGCGCTTAAGCGTTGGTGAAGCTGGCCCAGCCGGACTCGCGCCAAAACCCCGGCAATCTGATCGGCCACGCTCCAGGCCAGGCTAACTTCTTCGGGGGCAAAGCGGTCAGCTTGCAGATCTTTCAACGCCAGAACGCCAACCAATTCCTCGTCAACCACCAGCGGCAAGATCAATAGCGAAGCCGCCCGGTAGCGCTGCACCAGCTCCCGCAGCGGAGCCAGGCGGGGGTCGCGCCGGGCGTCGTTTATCACCAGCGGCTTGCGGCGGCCCAACAGCCGGGCTAAGGCAAGGTTATCTTTGATTGGGATTCGCTGCTGCAATGCCGACAATTGATTCTGGCCCAGGTACTCGGTCACCACCACGGCCTCGGTTTTGTACTCATCAAATAAAACTGCCGCCACCTGCGGTACATCAAAGGCCAGGGCTAATTCACGGCAGGCCACCTCAAGGATGGCTTCTGACTCCAAGATGTTGACTGAGGCGGCAATAACTTGGTTCAAGAGGGCCAGCTCCCGGTTGCGCTGCTGCAATTTTTCCTGGGCTTGCACCCGTTCGGAATTGTTTTCATGGGCAACGACCACCCGGCCATGCCCGTCGAGCAGGGGCGTTACCCGCAGCACAAACCAGCGCTTTTCATGCGGGGAATGGCAGGGATATTCCAGGTTAAATTCTGCCTGCGTCCCGGCGGCCACGGCCTGAATCCCGGCCAGGACTGCCTGCGCAACCAGGGCATCCTCACCCATGGCCCGCCGGCAAACTTCAAAGTAGTTTGTCCCAACCCCGGTATGTTGCAAGGTGGGGTCGCCATTGTCGCGGGCAAACTGCTCCCAGGCCTGGTTGACGGCGATAATAACGCCCGATTGATCCAGCACCGCAATGTGGGCCTTGAGAGAATTGAGCACAGCGCGGGTAAAGGCTTCGCTCTGCCACAGGGACTCCTCAACCCATTTGCGCCGGGTAATATCGGTGGTAGCGGTGACTACCCGCCAATCGGGAAAATCTACCGGCGCGGCGCTGACACTCGTCCATAACCGCTCACCCGTTTCGGTGATGATGCCAATTTCGACATCTTCGATGACCCGGTTCTCGGCCAGGGCGCGCGTACTGGGAAACTCGGCCGGGGGCATGGGCGTCCCGTCTGTTCTGAGATAGGTGCGCTGCTGGTGATGGCGACGGCGCAAATCCTGGTGCGATAATCCCAGCAGTTTTTCCAGGGCGGGATTGGCGTGCAACACCTCTCGCTCTTGATTCAAAATAGAAATACCGATCGGCAGCAGGTTGAACAGGGTTCTTAATTTGGTTTCACTTTGGCGCAGGGCCAGCTCGGCCCGCTGGCGTTCAATGGCATAATAGATGGCGCGGGGCAGCGAATATTCATTGATATAAGCTTTGGCCAGGTAATCTTGCGCACCGGCCTTGACCGCCTCTAGGGCCACCGTCTGATCACTCAAGTTGCTCATGACGATGACTGGCAAAACCGGCGCGGCCGCCAACAGCGCATGTAAAGTAGCGAGTCCCTGGCTGTCGGGCAGGGCTAAATCCAATAAAACTACCTCAAACCGGTCTTCGGTCAAAACGTCTAAAGCCTGGCTAAGTGTTTCAACCTGAGTGGTCGCAAAACGCCGGCCCAACCCGGTCTGGTTGGTTTTGGTCAATATCATGTTGACCAGGAAGGCGGCGCCAGCATTGCCGGCTACCAACAGAATTTCAAGCGGTTCCATTTTGCCTGCTCATTTTCTGACTAATCTCGTCTTTTCTGCCCGCTTATAAGGTAAAGAGTGTCTGAATTAGGGGTAGAAGCTGCGTGCCCAAATCGGCCTTAACCACAGAACCATCAGCGCCGGCCGCCTGGGCCGCCTGGCGATATTCCGAGTTGTCGTGTAGTATCAAAAGAATTACACGGGGGGCGGCCGGCTGCTGCTTGAGCCGCCGGGTCATTTCTAGCCCGTTGAGGCTGGGCATGGCCAGATCTATCAGGGCCAAATCGGGCCGCAGGTGCTCAATTTGAGCCAGGGCCTGGCTGCCTGACTGGGCTGTGCCAACGATGTGCAGGTGAGGGAAGGTTGCCAGAAATTCGGCTGCCACCTTTAAAAATTGGGGATTATCGTCAAGCAGAAAAACCCGAATCCTCGGGTTGGAGCTGGTGAGCGGGGTAGAGAGACTTGGTAATTGCATTTAACCTCCTGAGTTGGCCACGGCCGGTTAGAAACAGACAGTTTCTAGCATACACCTTGAAACAGCCGGAGGGTATTGGGGAAAACCCTGGGTTTTATCAGGAAAAGACCTGGGGTAAAGTTGGAAAAAGGGAGTATCAATGGATCCAAATTTGCCGTAGGGCGGCACGGAGATGCCGCCCACAGACGCATCCCTATGCATCTGCTACGAATAAAAAACGGATCTACTGAGTATGGGTTATTTATCGGGGGAAATCAAGCCGGCCCGGATGGCGTAGCGTACCAGCCCGGCGATGTCGTGAATATCAAGCCGCTCCATCAACTGGGTCCGGTGGGTTTCGATGGTTTTGATGCTCACCTGGAGGGTTTGGGCAATCTCTTTGGTTGTTCGCCCTTCGGCAATTAACTGTAATATCTCACGTTGGCGGGGAGTCAAAGACTCAAAGGGGTAGGCTTCGCCGGTGCGGCCCGGTGTGGACGAGGGGCCGGCGCCGGCCTCGCCGCTGACGCGGCGCAAATAATCATCCACCACCGTTTTTGAAACCGCCGGGCTGAGATAGGTTTCACCCCGCAGCACGGCGGCAACGGCCATGTCCAGCTCAAGCGGGCCGGCGTCTTTAAGCAAATAGCCGGCTGCGCCGGCCCGCAGGGCCTGCACCACGTACTCTTCATTTAGATGCATGGATAGGATAATCACCCGCACAAAGGGGAACTCTTTGGTGATGCGGGCCGTGGCTTCCAGGCCGTTCAAGCCCGGCATGCCGATGTCCATCAAAACCAGGTTGGGACGGTGAATTTCGATCAGGCGCAGCGCCTCGCGGCCGTCATTAGCCTCGGCCACTACCTGAAGCTCGGCCCGTTTCTCTAACAGAACCCGAATCCCGGCTCGGAACATGGCGTGATCATCGGCCAATAGAATCCGTGGTGAGTTCATGATAAGTGCTCCATTTCTGCCGGAGAGGCATATTTGAGCGGCAGGGTAGCCCTGATTTCCGTGCCGTGGCCGGGAGTCGAGCGGATATCAAGCCGGCCGCCAACCAGGGCCGCCCGCTCTTGCATGCTGAGCAGGCCCAGGCTGCCACCCTGAGCCGCCCGCGCCAGGGCCGCCGAGACGCTAAAGCCGGCCCCGTCATCCCGCACCGCCAATTGCAGTTGGGCCTGGCGCAGCTTCAGTTCCACTTCAACCTGGCGTGCCTGGGCATAACGCAAAACGTTGGTCAAGGCTTCTTGCACCAGGCGAAAACAAACCGTTTCCAGTTCCGGGGCCAGCCGCTCCGGCAGGGCATCGGCGGCCAAATAGGCGGCAAAGCCGCCGCGCTGGGCCTGGCGGTCAACATACCAGCGTAAGGCCGGCACCAGGCCCAGGTCGTCGAGCAGTGAGGGGCGCAGTTCCACCGAGAGGGCGCGCACCTGCTGCAGGGCGCGTTCAACCATGTCCACACTTTCACCCAAAGGCTCAGCCAGGCTGCCCAGTTGGGGCAACTGCTGAATCCGGTGCAGGTCAATTTTGACCATGCTCAGGCTTTGCCCAATTTCATCGTGCAGCTCACGGGCCAGGCGGCGGCGTTCCATCTCTTGAGCTTGCAACAGTTGGCGCGAGAGCGTTTCAAGCCGCTCACGGGCCTGGGACACGCTTTCGTGCAGGCGGGCTTGATGCAGGGCAATGGCCAATTGGCGGGCTACTTCGGTGGCTACCTCAACCTGTTCGGCGGTAAACGCCTCAGGGACGGCGGCGGCCAGGTTGAGCAGACCCATTATTTGTCCCTCCACCGTCAGCGGTGCGCTCAGGTAAGCGCGCAGCCCCTCGGCCATCAATAGCTGTATTGGCCGGGACGGCTGCGCCAGGCGGGCGGCATCCGGCAGCACCATCACCCGGTCAAGGGCCAACCCGGCCAAAAATTCCGGGGTTAGAGGGTAGCGAAAACCAGCGGGCGCCACCGTTTCGTGATCAAGATCAACGGCAAAAACGAGTATCTCTTGGGTTTCGGCCTCAAACAGGGTCACGCTGGCCCGCTGGCATGGGATTAACAGGCGCAGCCGTTTGAGGGTTGTTTGGGCAATGATGGTAGGGGCCTGCGCGGCCAAAATATCCAAGTGAACTTCGTGCAGGATGCGCAGCCGCTCGGTATAGCGGCGCAGCGTCTCCTCACCTTGCTGGCGCTCGGCCACTTCTTGCTCCAGGGTCAGCATCTTATCTTCCAGTTTGCGCACCAGGGCTCCGTTGTACAGGCGGTAGTAAACGGTTTCCTCTTCCAGCGGTGGGACGGGCGCAGCCAGGTGGCCTGCGGCATGCTCATGCAGCACCTCTTGGACAATGGCGATGAATGTTTCGGCCTCGACGGGTTTGATGATAAAACGGGCCGCGCCCAATTTGAGGCCCAGTTCCTCGTCTTTGGGGTCGGTGTAGGTGGCGGTGTAAAAAACAAAGGGGATGGTTTTCAACTGCTCGTCTCTGGTCCACTCGCGGCACAGGGCAAAGCCGTCCATCGTGGGCATCAAAATGTCGGAGATGATGAGGTCGGGCGGGTCACGGCGGGCCGCTTCCAGGGCTTCAACGCCATTTTTAGCCTCAACCACCGTGTACCTATGGGGGCCAAGCAAGTATTTCAGCAGGTACAAATTTTGCTCAATATCGTCAACAATCAATATTTTTGTCATACGGCTGCCTCGGGCCTTTTTGATTACATTAAGAGCCTATCCGAAAACCTCAGCAGCGACGGGGTGGGAGCCGTCGCTATGCCGGGCGTGGGAGCCCGGCCCGCTAGTTTTCGGATAGGTACTAAAAGCCCCGCTACAGGAAACTGGTCACTTCGGTGATAAAGGTATCGGGGTTGATCGGTTTTTCAATATAGCCGTTGCAGCCTGCGGCCAGGATGCGCTCGCGGTCGCCGGCCATAGCATACGAGGTAACGGCGACGATAGGAATGTGGGCCAGGGCCAGGTTTTGGCGCATGGCCTCCGCTACGGCATAGCCATCCATCAGCGGCAGTTGGATATCCAGCAAGATCAACTGCGGGCTAACCTGCCCGGCCAGGGCGATGCCCTCTTGTCCGTCGCGCGCCTGAACCACCTCGTGGCCGTGCTGCTTGAGGATGAAGGTTTCCAGGTATAGGTTTTGCTCGTTATCTTCGATGATGAGGATTTTGGACATGCGGGTCTCCTTAACCCCCTCCCCAACCCCTCCCCCGCTGCGGGGGAGGGGGTCTCCTTACGATTTAAGCGGCAGGGGAAAGGTGACGGTACTGCCGGCGCCCCACTCCCTT
>CAZDMM010000244.1:2111-9393 GCA_964505845.1 uncultured Caldilineaceae bacterium | reverse complement strand
GGTGGCCTGTATAAATTTGGAGCGTCAAAGCTTCGCTTTGACATGCGAAAGCAAAGCTTTTGCACTCCAGGTACACCTTTTGAAGGAAAACCCCTTATGAATTTTCATTCCTACCCTTTTCCCTCTCAGCGTATGCCGCTGTTTGCCTGCAACGGCGTGGCGGCAACCAGCCAGCCGTTGGCCGCTCAGGCTGGCCTGAGCATCTTGCAGCAGGGAGGCAACGCCGTGGACGCGGCCCTGGCGGCCGCCATCGCCTTGACGGTGGTGGAACCCACCTCTAACGGCATCGGCGGTGATGCTTTTGCCCTGATTTGGGATGGGCAGCAGTTGCACGGGCTGAACGGCTCTGGCCGCGCTCCGGCCAAACTCCAGGCCGATGAGCTGCGTGCTCAAGGCCATGTGGAAATGCCGGTGGACGGCTGGCTGCCGGTCACAGTCCCCGGCGCGCCGGCCGCCTGGGACGACCTGCACCGGCGCTTTGGCCGCCTATCCCTGGATGAAATCATGGCCCCGGCCGTTGCCTACGCCGAGCAGGGGTATGGCGTCTCGCCCATTGTGGCCCGCAGTTGGAGCCACGCTGCTGAACGCTTTTTGCCCCAGCGTGATCCGGCCGTCAGCGGCTGGGCCAAAACCTTTGCCCCAGGGGGTCGAGCGCCCCGAGCCGGGGAGCGTTGGGCCAGCCCCGACCACGCCGCCACCTTGCGCACCCTGGCCGCGCGCGGCGTACGTGATTTTTATGAGGGCGGCCTGGCTGAAAAAATTTTGGCCTGGTCTAAGGCCACCGGTGGCTTGTTCCAGGCCGATGATTTGGCCGCTCACCACAGTGAGTGGGTCCAGCCGATCCAGGCCGGTTATCGCGGCTATGAGGTGTGGGAAATCCCGCCCAATGGGCAGGGCTTGACCGCCCTCCTCGCGCTGGCTATTTTGGAAGGCACAGCTTTACCCGATTACCCGCACGGCAGTGTGGACTCTTACCATCTCCACATTGAGGCCATGAAGCTGGCTTTTGCCGACGCCGCCCGCTACATCGCCGACCCTGCCAAAGTAGAGGTTCCGGTGACGGGTCTGCTGGAGCCGGCCTATATCGCTGCCCGCCGCGCCCTGATCGGGCCGCAGGCGCGGCAGCCCGAAGCCGGTCAGCCTCCCCACAGCGGTACGGTCTATCTCTGCACCGCCGACCGCGACGGCATGCTGGTCAGCTACATTCAATCCAATTACGATGGCTTTGGCAGTGGGATCGTCGTGCCCGGAACCGGCATCGCCCTGCACAATCGCGGCAACTGCTTTAGCCTGGAAGCGGGCCACCCCAACGAGGCAGCGGGCGGCAAGCGTCCTTACCATACCATCATTCCCTCGTTTTTGACCCGCCAGGGCCGGCCGGTTGGCCCTTTTGGGGTGATGGGTGGTTTTATGCAGCCGCAGGGACACACCCAGGTGGTGACCGGCACGGTGGATTACGGCCTCAATCCCCAGGCCGCGCTTGATGCGCCGCGCTGGCGCGTCAACGGCGGTTTGGAGGTCAGCGTGGAACCGGGAACCCCGGAATATGTACTGAACGGCCTGGCCATGCGCGGGCACAACATTCAGCTCTCCCACGAGCGGGGCGACTTTGGCCGCGGCCAGATCATCTGGCGGCTGGATGAGGGCGTTTACGTGGCCGGCAGCGACATGCGCGGCGACGGGGCGGCAGTGGGATGGTAGGCCGTTACCTGATCTTGACCCTTATTTATCTCTCAAGCCTGGCCGCCTGTGGCGTGGCTGAACCTGCGCCTCACCCCCCCACCCCAACGGCGACTGCCGCTGCTTCAATTGACCCCTATCTTGAGGCGCGTCAAGCCATGGTTGAGCAGCAGCTTAAAGGGCGCGACATTATCAATGAAGCAGTGCTGGAGGCTATGCTCCAGGTTCCCCGCCACGAATTTGTCCCGGCCGATTATCTGGATGGCGCCTATAGCGATTACCCCTTGCCCATTGGTTACGGGCAGACTATCTCTCAACCGTACATTGTGGCCGTTATGACCCAACTGGTTGACTTGCAAGCCGGGGAGAAAGCCCTGGAGATCGGCACGGGTTCCGGCTACCAGGCGGCGATCCTGGCCCATTTAACCGACCAGGTTTACACCATTGAGATTATCCCGGAACTGGCTGAACGCGCCCGGCAGGTCTTTAAACGATTGGGCTACCCGCAAATTGTGGCTAAACAGGCCGATGGTTATTGGGGCTGGGAAGAGTACGCGCCGTTTGATGCCATTATTGTGACCGCCGCGCCGGATCACGTGCCCCAGCCGCTGGTCAACCAACTGGCCGAGGGTGGCAAAATGGTCATTCCAATTGGCCCACCTGGCGGCTACCAAAGCCTGTGGCTGCTAGAACGGCGCGGGGATGAGATTCGGCGCACTAATTGGGGCGGGGTGCGCTTTGTGCCGCTGACGCGCGGCCAGGAGTGAACAGCGCCAGGATTACTCCGGCCAGAGCGTAGGCCAGGGCCGCGCTCCACAGCACCACCGTAAAGCCCCAGGTCAGGGCGACCATCGCCGCCAGCACGGCGCTGACAACCGAGGCGCAGCCGTTAACCGCCCAAAGCCAGGGAATCAACTCTGGCCGGGTTTGACTGACCAGGCGCAGACCGGCCGGAAACGGCAGGCCCAGCAGCAGCCCCAGGGGAAACAAAGCCAACACCGTGATGATGCTCCGTCCGGCAAAAGGCAGCCGCAAGGTAGCATCGAACAGATAGGATAACAGCGGCGGATAAACCAGGGTCAAAAGCACGACCAGGGGCAGCGCCAGGCGCAGCGATAATTTACCGGAGAGATAACCGCTGCCCACCCCCGCCGCCGCCAGCAGGGCCGCCGTCACTACGGCAAAAGCATAGGCCGGCTGGCCCAGGTACAGGATAAAACGCTGCAACAGGGGAATTTCGACAAAGAGAAAGCCCAGGCCGAGCAGAGCGAAGTAGAGAAAAATGACCGCCGGCCACCGACCGCTGACGGTTGACTGCTCTATCTTGAGGCGCTGCTTTGCTGATCCGCGCCTCTGCCATAGTAGCGGCAGCAGAATCAACGCCGCCGATAACAGCACGACCAGCGCCAGCAGCGCCACCAGCACCAGGTAGCCGCTGCCGCCAAAAGGCTGCCAGGTTTTTCCCAATGCTTGCAGGATTTCCGGCGTTTGCTGCCATTTGAAAAAGTGAAAGAAAAAGGGCTGATCGTCGGTGGGAGGAGTGACCGCGTAAGGGTAGGCGGCGTAAAATGCGGCCGGGGCAGGCGCGGCCAGCAGCCCGGCAAAGGTGGTATAATAGGGGTTTCCAGGCACAACACTAAAGCGGTTGGTCTCCTCAGGTTCGACATCCGGCAGCCAGATGGGGTCGAATTGGAGCTTGTTGGCAAAGCGGCGGACCGTGGCTATATCTTCTACCGCCAGCGGTGAGCGAGCCACCCCAATCAACGAAGTCTGCAAGCTGCGCAGGGCAAATAGCTGTTCTGTGTCTCGGCGGCCGGCGCTCTGTGGTCTGCGCTCGCCTGAAAGGCGCAGCGCCTCAAGCGCCGTACCCCACAAGCGTAAACTTTCGCTGGGCGGCAGTTGCAGCCAGCGTTCCACGATCAGGATACCGTTGGGGGTTAAATGCTGCAAGGCATCGCTAAAGGCCTCGACCGTGTAGCGATAGTCCTCAGCCAGGGTGTAGGCCCCGGCTGTGACAGGGCGAAAACTGTCGGTTAAGGGCAAGATAATCAGGTCAAACTGCTGGCCGGTGCGGCGCAGGAAGCTGCGTGGTTCATCTGTGACCAGGGTAACTCGGGGATCACGATAGATTTGGCCGTTAAAATCGGCAAATTGCTGCTGCATGGCCTGGCTGACTGTATGGTTGTGCTGCACTACGGTGATCGTCTTTACCTCGTGTTGCAGCGCCGTCAATACGGCCAATCCTCCACCCGGCTCCAAAATCAAGATGTCGGCTTTTGGCCGCAGCTCAAAAGCCAGGGCCAGGGGCAGGTAGTGGGTAAAGGTGGTTTGGGTGGGCCGGGTAATGGGAGCCAGATTGTCGCCGTCTACCGTAAGGCCCAATTGCGGCGGCAGGGCGCCGGGGTAGGTAAAGCTTAAGCCCGGCGCGGAGTGAATACTATCGCTGCGGATGATGTCAACCCGGGAAAAAGCGTTCCACTGGCCAAAGACTACCTGGCTGCCCGGATAAAGCAGGGCCTGCGCCAGAGATTTGTAAGGGGTTAAGCGCACTTCAAACAGGGCGGGCGGGCGGAGGGTAAAATAGAGCAGCAGGATGGTCGTTGTCCCGTACAGGATAAGCCGTAAAGTGTAGATTGTAGCAGGCAAGCCAGTCCCAAAATTTAAATCCTTCACCCGGCATATAACAACGGCCAGCCAGCCCAACAGCGCGCACAGAAACATGGCGCCGGGGCCACCAACCGCGGCCAGAGCGATCAACGCCAGCAGTGGCCCCAACGCAGACCCCAGCAAGTTGGCGGCATAGAGTTGTCCTGTTTTTTTCGGGTGGACGGTGAAGGTTGCGCCGGTGATCAGGCCGCCAAAGAAAAAAGGGATGGTGAGCGCCAGATAATAGAGACCCAGCCACAGGAATTGGCTTGGTTCCAGGGCCAGGCGGTAGGCGTCAAAAGGCAGGTAGTTGACAGCCAGATAGGAGGCGGGTATCGTCGCCGCAAACAGGGCTGCCCCGCCGGTAAGGGTGCGGCCCAGGCTGGCCGGAGTGGGCGGCCTGAGCGAGAGATAAGCGCCGCTGGCGCCTATACCCAACAGGGCCAGGCTCACCGCCATAAAAGCCAGATGATGCCCCTGGGCCAGGGCAAACAGGCGGGTCAAAACTACCTGAAAAGCCAGGGTAGCCGCCGAGATGAACAGCAAGACCGGATAAATGGCTTTCATTTTTGGGGCTTCATCGTTATACCTTTATTGTACTACAATAAACCAAACATGGGGAGGCTGGAGTCAACATGCCAGGCCAAATCAATCCAAAACAAATTGAAACTCCTTTGATACTGACCTTGGATATCGGCACCTCCTCCACCCGCGCCATGCTGTTTGACCGGCAGGCGCAGCCGGTGGCCGGCATGCTGGTGCAAATCTCCAATGAGCTGCAGACCACGCCCGACGGCGGCGCAGTATGTGAGGCGGCCCAATTGCTGACCGGGGTGGTCACGGCGATTGACCGCATTTTAGCACTGGCCGGGCCGCTGGCGGGAGAAATTGCCGGGGTAGCGATGGACACATTTGTCACCAACATCATGGGCCTCGACGCCGCCGGCCGGCCCGTGACCCCGATCTATACCTATGCCGATACTCGCAACATTGCCGATGCCGAGGCTCTGCGCGACGAGTTGGGCGGCTTGGCCGCGGCCCACGACCGTACCGGTTGCTTGATTCATAGCTCCTACCTGCCGGCTCGCTTTCGCTGGCTGGCGCGGACTCAACCCCACCTACTCAACCAGGTGCGGTATTGGGTTTCTATCGGCGAGTACCTGGAGCAAGAATTTTTGGGCCGGCGCCGGGTAAGCTACTCGGTGGCGGCCTGGACCGGCCTGCTCAACCGGCGCAAGCTGGAGTGGGACCAAACCTGGCTGGCCCAACTCCCCATCAAGGTGGAACAGCTTTCGCCCCTGGTGGATGTGGCTGACCCCTCAAGCGGGCTGCGGGCCGAGTGGGCCCAGCGCTGGCCGGCCCTCAAAGATGCACCCTGGTTTCCGGCCATTGGCGACGGGGCTTCGGCCAATATCGGCAGCGGCTGCGATGTTCCAGAGCGCGTCGCCCTGACCATCGGCACCACCGGGGCGATGCGGGTGGTGCTTGAAGCTGATCCACCCAGCCCGCCCGAAGGCTTGTGGATTTATCGGGTGGATAGGCGGCGCTGTTTGGTCGGAGGGGCTACTACCGAGGGCGGCAATGTTTTTGCCTGGCTGAGGCAAACCCTGCAACTGCCTGATAACGTAGAAGAGGCCCTGTCAACCCTGGAGCCGGCGGCGCACGGCCTGACCATGCTGCCCTTTGTGGCCGGCGAGCGCGCTCCCGGCTGGCATGGCGAGGCGCGGGCCAGCCTGGTTGGCTTTACCCTCAATACCCGCCCCATCGAGATTGTTCGGGCCGGCCTCGAAGGGGTGGCCTATCGTTTTGGTTTGATCCACCAACGCCTGGCCCCCTACCTGCCCACCGCTCACCAGATCATCGCCAGCGGAGCCGGCTTGTTAAGCTCTCCCACCTGGCTGCAAATTATGGCCGACGTGTTAGGCCGCCCGGTCATCGCCTCCGCCGAAAAAGAGGCCACCAGCCGGGGGGTGGCGGTGTTGGCTTTGCAAGCCCTGGGGCTGGCTCAAGCCTTGCCCGCCGCCACCGTCCAAACTTATTATCCCAATGCCACGCACCATCTCCTCTATCAAAAAGCCCTGGCTCGACAGGTTGACCTCTACCAAAAACTAATCAATGTGACCGCCGACCACTGACGGCTGACCGCCATCAGAATTTCGGCAGTCAATTGTCGGCTGTCGGCGGTCTTTTGGTCTACGCTTGGCCTACGCTTACGTAATATCGCCTATATGCCTATTGACTAAATAGGCCATTTGGCTTATACTTTTCATAAGCTAGGCCAGGAGGTGGATGATGTTAAGAAAACATATAGCCATTCCAGCCGTACTTTTATTGATTGGTCTGGTAAGTTTAGTTTACGGCAGCCGCGCTTTGGCCGACTTGAGCATGTTCGACCCGGCCGCCAGCGCCTTAGAAACTAAACTGGTTCTTGAATCCGACATGGCCGTGGCTGCCGATCAAGAAATTCAATTGATTGCCGCCAGGCCGGTGATTGCCCGGCGGCTGGATAGATTGGAATTGCAAGGGCCTTATCGGATCGTCATTCGAGAGGGGCAGCTTGAGATAACGTTGCCTAAGGGCCAAAATATCCCTTATATTACCGCCATGCTGACCAGCATGGGCGAAATAACCTTTATTGATGGTGGAACCGGCTCACCACCGGTTGGGGAATCGGTTCAGCTGGGGATACGCAGCAATCTGGCCGAGCACGTGTACCATATTTTGTTCACCAGCCGCGAAGTGCAAGAAATTGTGCCGCCTGACGCCGCCAAAGGCGAACTTTTTTACCGGCTCAAATTGCAGCCGGCCGCAGCCGACCGCTTTGCCGATTTTGACCAAAATGGTTCTAATGCTTATGTCTGCATGGTGTTGGATGGCCAGGTGATCAACTGCTCTTTAATGTACCACCAAAGCGGCGATACCATTGAGATTTTGCCGGAGTTGAGCAGCGAGGCCG
>CAZDMM010000244.1:0-2101 GCA_964505845.1 uncultured Caldilineaceae bacterium | reverse complement strand
GTTAATATGGATGACCTGGCTGTGTTTCTCTACAGCGGGCCGCTTTCTACCCGTTTGAAGGTGGTGGCCGATTGATCAATCGGTTTGGGGGTGGTAAGGCAGGCCCCGAAATTTTTCGCAGTTATCAATCCGGCCTAAAACAACCAGGATGTCGTTGGGTTGAATCACATCGTCGGCGGTGGGGGAGATAATCACATCTTCACCCCGGCGAATAGCCACCACGGCCAGGCTGTATTGCTGCCGTATGGCTGCCTCTCGCAGTGATTTGCCTACCACCTGCTCCGGTGCAATAATCTCCACCACCCCTTTATCCTTACCCAATTCCATAAAATCAACAAAATCAATCGCCGCCAGCCGCCGGCCCAGCCGCACCCCGGCTTCGTGTTCGGGCAAAATTACCTCATCGGCCCCAATTTTAAGCAGAATATCCTGCTGGGTGACGGTGAGGGCTTTGGCAATCACCCTCCGCACGCCCAATTTGCGCAGGTTAAAAGTTGTCAGTAGATTGGCTTCAAAATCACTGCCAATACAAACTACCCCGGTATCAAAGTTGTCGGCCCCAATTTCTCGCAGGGCTTCAATATTGGTGGCGTCTAATTGAATGGCGTGCGGCAGGGTTTGGGCTACCTGTTGGACGCGCTTGATATCCGAGTCTATCGCTAAAACCTCGTGATTGTAGGCGGTTAAGGTCATTGCCAGACCGGTGCCAAAACGTCCCAGGCCAATCACCAGGAACTCCTGGATGTGACCGGAGCCGTTGATGTACCGGGCAATCTCGGCGCCCGCCGAGGGCGATGTGAATTGTTTCAAATTGGTCCACAGCCGTTTGGCCCACCTCTTGTTTGGCTCTGCCATAGCTTTCCTTACATTAGCAGGAGGACATCCCCATGTCCCCCTGTGGGGTTTCGCCGGTATTAACCTAAAATAATCTTTTCTTCTGGATAATTAATTAAACTCTGGCGACTCCGTTGGGCCAGGGCTACCATTAAGGTGAGCGGGCCTAGCCGCCCCCAAAACATGGTAAAAGCCAAAGCTAACTGCCCCCACAGACCAAATTGAGGGGTGAGACCCAGCGAGTAGCCGGTATTGGAAAAGGCGCTCACCACCTCAAAAGCAACGGCAAAGAGGTCTTTGGCCCCAAAAAATGTCAGCAGCAGGGTCATGCCGATCACTAAAGCCGTTGAGACGGTGATGATGGCCACGGCCTTATAGACCGTTTCGGTGGGGAGGGTGCGCCCAAAGATGCGCACCTCGTTGTGGCCGCGCACAATGGAAGCCAGCGTAACCAGCACCACGGCGACCGTGCTAATGCCGGCCCCGCCGCCCATTGAGGCCGGCGCGCCGCCAATAAACATCCAAATGAGCAAGATAAGCTGGCTGGCTTGGCTCAAGTCGGCCAGCGGGAAGAAGGTCATCCCGGCAGTGCGGCTGGCAACCACCGTAAAGGCGCTTAAAAGCACCTTTTGGCCCAGCGGCAGGAAGGCCAACGCCTGCCCATGCAGCAGGGTTTCATCTATCACTACCAGGCCGGCGCCAAACAAAAAGAGGAACAGGGTCATGGGTAAAATCAGGCGGGTATGAAGTGACAGGTGACGCTCGCGCGGCCACATCAGCAGATCATAAATAGCCGTAATCCCCAGGCTGCCGATGGTGATCAACAGGCCCAGGCAGATCAAGCTGAGGGGGTTGGTGCGGGTGCTTTGCAGCAGTGGGTCGTCAAAGCCGGTAAACAGGTCAAACCCGGCATTGCAAAAGGCCGAGACAGAATGAAACAGAGCAAAATAGGCGGCTTGAGGCCAGGCCATAAGCTGCACCCATTGGCTGAACAAAATGATGGCGCCCGCTAATTCAATCGCCACCACAATCAGCAGCACCGTCAGGGTAAGTGAGACAATGCCCTGCCCACTGCCCACCCCCAGCGTTTGGCTGAGTAAATTACGCTCATATAAGGTAACGCGCCGGCCAATGAGTCGAAAGAGCACCACCGAAAGCGTAATGAAGCCGACCCCACCCACTTGAATCAAAACCAAAATCACAATTTGCCCAAACATTGAAAAAGTGGAAATAGTGGTCACCACTACCAGCCCGGTCACAGTAGCCG
>CAZDMM010000243.1:0-9413 GCA_964505845.1 uncultured Caldilineaceae bacterium | reverse complement strand
AATGCGAGAAAGGGTAGAAGGTGAGATAGACAGTAAGGAAGTAAAAATAATTGGGGACGTAGCAAGAAGTATCGTAGAAGATGCCCAGGCGTATTCTTTTAGGACCGTTTGTGCAGCTGCAAAGCATTTGGCGGAAAATTCTCGTATTAGCCTACCTCCACTCATAACTCAAGAGGATGAATTGCAACTACACATCTAAAAAGGTGATCTGTTTTGTGACTCATAAGTCTGCTGCGCCACCTTTGCCTACGAATTGATTCGCAGGCGAAGCCGACTCAAGAGGCTTGATTTTTCGGTTACATCGTGCGCTTTAGCGTACTTCACTTGTGTATCAGCCCTGAGTTTCAGCTCCGGGCGAGCGATTGAGCCGTCTGCCGTCCCCCAGGGGGAGGCGAAGCGCGCTCGGCGGTCTATTTACCGGGGAGATTAGATGCGCTCACCTTTTTTCTCAATTATCATACCCGTCTACAACGGCGGCGCGCTCTTTGAACGCTGCCTCCAAGCTCTCCGCCAATCCGGCTTCAGCGATTGGGAGCTAATTGTCGTAGATGACGGCTCCAACGACGGCTCCGACTGCCTGGCTGCGGCAGCAGGGGCGCGCCTTTTCCACACCGGCGGGCGGGTGGGACCGGCGGCGGCCCGCAACCTGGGGGCGCAGGCGGCTCGCGGCGAATACCTCTATTTCATTGACGCCGACTGCGAAGTTCACCCCGACACCTTGAGCCGCATGGCGGTGGTGTTCCGGGCCGACCCCCACCTCGACGCCCTGTTTGGCTCGTATGATGACGCTCCCGGTGCGCCCAACTTTATCGCCCAGTATAAGAATCTGTTTCACCACTACGTTCACCAGCACAGTCGCGCCGCAGCTTCCACCTTTTGGACCGGCTGCGGGGCCATCAAGCGGGCGCAATTTTTGGCCCTGGGCGGCTTTGATGTGCAGCGCTACCGCCGCCCGGCCATCGAGGATATTGACCTGGGTTATCGCCTCAAGCAGGCCGGGGGGCGGATTCAGTTGGTCAAAGAGGTGCAGGTGAAGCACCTCAAAGCCTGGAGTTTGACCGGCCTGCTCAAATCTGATATTTTTGACCGGGGCATCCCCTGGACGCAGTTGATTTTGCGAGACCGCGCCTTTATGAGCGACCTCAATCTGCAAACCCACAACCGGGTCAGCGTGGCGGCGGTGTATGGCCTGCTGCTGGCCCTGGTCGTCAGCCTGTTTCAGCCGCTCGCCCTGGGTGTGGCCCTGGGACTGGCCGCCCTGCTGCTCTGGCTCAATCTGCATCTGTATCGCTTTTTTTACCACAAGCGCGGCCTGCGCTTCACCCTGGGGGTTATCCCCCTGCACTGGCTGTACTATGTTTATAATGCCATCTCGTTTGGCTGCGGCCTGCTGCTCTACTGGCAAGAACAACTGGCAGCCGCGCCGGCCGCGCCGCCCAAACCTTTGCCGGATGTCATAGAAACCGATGGGCCTTGATCTTATTCGTGCCGCCGCCCCAATTCAAAAATCTGCAACCCTGATCTCCAATCCCAAAGGGACGCTGCGCAGTCTCCAATCTCTTTTTTTCATTTCCCCCTGGTCTTTAGCAGTAGCAGCCATTATCCTGACTCTCTCCCTGGCCGCGCTGCCCTTCATCGAGCGCACCTGGCGGGCCACGGGCGACGAGCCGCACTACCTGTTAACAACCCACTCCCTGGCAACCGATGGCGATTTTGACCTGCGCAATAATTACGCCCAGCTCGATTATCTCAACTTTTATCTGAGCAAAGACATCATCCCCCAAATCCGCTTCACCCCCGGCGGCCAGCAAATTTTGGATCATCAACTCGGCCTGCCGCTGCTCCTGGCGCCGGCCTATGCCTGGGCCGGGCGACTCGGCGTGCTGGCCTTTCAGGTGATTCTGGGTGGGCTGTTGGCCGCGCTGACTTTCAAACTGTCGCTGCTGGTGAGTCGAGATCACCTGGCTTCCTTCCTGGCGACGCTCTTTGTCATGCTCAGTCCGCCCCTGTTTCTGTACCAATACCTGGTTTATCCTGAACTCAGCGGCGCGCTGCTGACCACCCTGGCGCTTTATCTGGCCCTCAAAACCGACCGGCCCGGCTGGCTGGCCTTTGTTATAATCCTCTTCTCACTGGCCGCACTCCCCTGGCTCAACCGGCGCTTTGTGCCCCTGGCAGTTATGTTGGCTCTCCTCCTTGTTTGGGCCTGGCAGAGGAAGGTTGGAAGGTTGCGCTTTGCGCGCCTTCGGCAAGGATGGAAGGATGCCCTCGCTGCGCGCGCCAAAGGCGATGGGTCTTTTTTCTCGTTGCGAAACTCAGTTTCGCAACGCAGTTGGGTGTCCAAACTCAGTTTCGACACCAGTTACCCAAAATATTCCTTCGCCTTCTCGCCTCTTCTCTTCACCCTTCTCTCCATCCTCGCCCTGTTCTGGTTTAACAGCCGCCTGTTTGACCCCACCACCGGCGACATCACTGCGCCGACCAGCACCGCCTGGTTGTGGGAGCGAGTCAGCCGGGGGATTGGCTGGCTGGTGGATCAGCAGCGGGGCTTGTTTATCTACGCTCCCATCTATATTTTTGCGTTGTGGGGTATGCCTTTATTAATTGCAGACAGTTGGCGGCGGCGCACCCGGCATTGGTGGGTGCTGCTGCCGTTTTTACTTTCGCTCGCGGTGACAACCATCGCCGGCGGCTTTTGGGTGGCCTGGGAAGTCGGGCCGCGCTTTTTGGTGGTCGCTCTGCCCGGCCTGGCCCCGCTGCTGGCCCTGGCCTGGCGTCATTATCGCTCGTGGCTGGGGCGAGGGCTGGTCCTGGCCCTGTTTGGCCTCAGCCTGAGCCACACCCTGGTCATCATGCAAAACCCGGAACTGCCCTATAAATCCTCCCTGCCCCTGTATTACGGCGACAAGCTGGGACTGCCTCTCATAGATTATTGGCCCGACCTGGCCGGCTATGAGCCTGTTGCCCCGCAGCCGGGCGATCACGCCGCTGGCAGCGATGAGGGTCAGCCGGTCTGGCAGGCCGAGCCGGGAGCCGGCGCAGTTCTAGTGCAGTCCGGCCCGTTGTCGGATTTACCCTTTGGTCATTACCGCTTAAGCTGGTCGCTGCGAGCCGAACCCAACCTGCCGCCCGAAACCGAACTGGTGCGGCTGGCGGTCAAAGTTTCCGGCGGCGGGCAAATCTTCAACCACACCCTCACCGCCGCCGAGCTGCCCCGCGACGGCAGCTACGGCCAGGTCAGCTACAGTTTTCTCAACTCCAATGTTGACCGCTGGCGCACGCCCCTGGTTTTCAGCGCCGTCAGCGCCGGGACGAGTCACCTGTGGGCCAAAGCCGCCCTCTTTGAGCCTGACCCCTTCTACGCCGGCTGGCTGCCCTACCTGACCCTGATCGGGCTAATCGCCGCCGCGCTGCTGTCCTGGCAATTCACCCCATCACCTCAACCTCTATTCACTCAAACCACCTCCTCTCAACTTACTAATTCCCAATCCCAAAGGGACGCTTCGCAGTCTCCAATTCCCAATACCCAGAGGGCACGCTGTCTCCAATCTCCAATCTCCAATCTCCAATTACCAATCACCACTTCAATCTGGAGTCTCGCCCTCACCCTGCCCTTAGCTGCTTTTGGTTGGGTCTTTTATCAAGCCGCCCAACCCGCTCGAACCTATGATGCCGCTGCACTCGATCATTTTGTGGGCCGGGCCGTGAGCGACCCCCAGGCCGGTGACGGTCAGGCCTGGTTGGTTGACCCCCAAACCGACCCACCCCAAAAGGCGGTCTACGGCCCCTTTGATTTTTACGGCCCCGGAGTCTACCGGGTGACGTTTCGGATAAAGCTGCCGGAGGCGGTCAACCCCAACCTGGAGTTGGCCCGCCTGCAAGTGGCGGCGACCACCAACTTTGAGCCGCTGCTGCTTCAGCCGCTGCGCTCCGAGCATTTTGCCCAACCCAACCTGTACCACGACTTTGTGCTGACCGTGACCAACCCTCGCCGCCAGGCCCTCAGTTTTGAGGTTTACTACCTGGGCCTCGCGCCGCTGCTGATTGACCAGGTGACTATCAGCCAAGTTCAAAAGAAATAAGATCACAGTGAGGTAATTTTGAACTTACATCGCGCACTATCTTTTGGATTGATGACCGCCGGAGCCGTTGTCTCCGCCAGGGCGGTGTTGGCCCGCCAGCAGTGGGAAGAAGCCAACATCCACGCCGGCATCATGCTCGATTGGGATGACGTGCAGGCCGTGGCCACCCGCGCCGCCCTCTCGCTGCCCGAAGGGCCGGCTGGAATTTTGGAACTGCTGCGCCGCTATAAACAAGAGGGGGCTAGCCATCTCTCCATCCCGGAACTGACCTTGCAGCGGCTGCTGAATCGAGGCGAGGCGACGGTCATCCAGGGAACCAATCCCCACCGGGTCTACCTTCAGACCCAAACTGCCGCCCTGGCCGATTGGCTGACCGGCGAACTCCAGGCCCGCCTGCCCCACCTGCAAGCTGAGCGCCGCCGTACCAAAACGCCTAATCTCTCTTTTTTGGGCGACCTGCCGACCGTCGCTGAAGTGGGCCTGGGCTTTGATCCGGCCCATGCAGAGCTGGCGCGACAGGCCGGGCTGATCCCGGTGGCCCGGCCCATTGGCTACAGTTGGGTGCAGCCGGAGATGATTGACCGCACTTTTGACCAGGCGGCGGCCATCGGCGCAAAGATTATGGCCGTACAAGGGAATCTCATCCCCGGCCACGAGTTCAAGCTGGATCACACCGTAGCCGCCATGCGCCGCCACGGGCTAATCTATGCCTATTTTAGCCACAGCCGCCATCAAAAAGGCGACTGGTTTTTGGCCAAGAGCCTGGTGGCTGAAGGCCAGGTAATTTTGGCCCATGAATTTCAGCCCGATGAACTGTTGGAGGAAGATTGGAACACCGCCGCCTATCGCTGGGCTACCCTGGCTACGGAAAGCGGCATCCGCCTGTGCTGTCTGCGCTTTTTCCGCATTTTGCACGCCGCCGATCCGCTGGAATCGCTGGCCTACGTGCATACCCTGGCCCACGCCCTGGAGCACGCCGGCCTGTTGACCGGCTACGTGGGGCAGGTTGACCTGAGCGTGTTTCAACCCCAGCGCGACGATCTCGCCCTGGCCGCCGCCGGGTTGAGCGTGGCCGGCGCGGCCGGCCTGGCCGCCGATCTCCTGCCCCTGCCCGGCAGCCTCAAGTTGTTGGGCGTCGGCGCGGGCGCGCTGGCCCTGGCCGGACTTCCGCTCTGGGAAAAGGCGGAAGGCGGAAGGCAGAAGGCGGAACATGATCATCACGACCATGAACATCATCACTATCATGACCACGACCATCCTCACGACCACGACCCTCGCACCTCACGCCTCACGACTACCACGCACCACGATCACAATCATCATCACCACGACCATGACCATCACGATCACGGCCACAGCCACGGCCCTGCCCCGGCGACGGCCTATGCTCCCAAAGGGTTAGCTCTGGCCGCCTCGGTGGCTTTTCCCGCCGCTGCCATTGCTCTCAACGGGGCTGACCCGCTGGACGCCGTGGCGCAAGCCCTGGCTGCCAGCGCCGCCGGAACGACCGCTCTCAGCGCCACCACCGCCGAGTCTGATTACCTCATGGGCGTCGAAAGCTACCGGGGCTATAACCTGGATTGGCTCATTCCCCTCGGCCTGGCCGCCGGTACTGCATTGCCCATATTTCGTAGGGGTCAATTGTCAATTGTCAATCTCCAATCTCTAATTCCCTTCCTCCCCCTGGCTGGAGTCATCCTCGCTGCACTCCGGGGCAGCCAGCATGATGCCGCTGCCCGGCTAGACCGCGAACACCGCCACGCCCATACCCACCATCTCTCGGCCTTTCAGCGCAATTTGGGCGATGCCAAAATGGCCCTCTCGCCCAAACCGCTGCGCAAGTGGTCGCTGCTGGCCCCGCTGGGAGTGGTCACAGCTTCACTTCTCAAGCAAAGCAAGCAAAATGATTTGGCCGCTATCGCCTTAACCGCCGCCGCCGCCGGTCAAGCAGCCACCCTGGCCGGCTTTCGCAACGGCCAGCGCCCCCTCTTGAAGACCCTGGAAGGCCGGGCCAAAGGCTGGGCCGTCGGGCTGGTATTGGCGGGGCTGGTGTGGCTGGTGGCGTCGCTCTTTAAAAAAAGGTAATGGGAGATTGGAGATTAGAGATTAGAGATTGGAGACAGCGTACTCATTAGTAAGTGATAACGTGCAACCTTCCAACCTTCCACCCCTTCAACCCTCCAGCCTTCCACCCCTCCAATCCTCCAACAAATTCACATGAGTATCTTCGCCAACAAAACCCACACTACCCTCATCCGCAGCCTGTCGGCCGTCTCCCTGAACAAGGTGGTGCAGGTGGCCGGCTTGGCGGCGACGGTGGCTCTGGTTCCCCGCCTGTTCGGGGCCGAGGATTATGGCCGCTTTGCCTTTGCCCTGTCGCTCTCTTATGTGGGCCAGGTGTTGGGCGATTTTGGCACGCTCGATGTGATGGGCCGCTTTGTGCCGGGCATGAGCCAGAGCGAGTCCAGCCGGCTTTACATGCGGACGTTGGCCTTCAAAAGCGTGGTTGGACTGCTTTGTGGCCTTATCACGGCTGGGGTAGCGTTGACGCTGGCGGGCTGGATGAGTTTGGGCTGGGCTGTTGTAATTGGCCTGGGGGTGACGCTGCATATCGTCGCCTGGGTGCCGTTTCAATTTGCTCTGGGCTTGAACCGGGTGGGAACCTGGATGGCCGAGCAAGCCTGGCGGCAGTGGGCCTTGCTGGGGCTGCTGCTGGCCCTGCTGCCGTGGTGGGGGCTGGGCGGGGCGCTGCTGGCGATTCTGTTGATGGAGATCATCTTTTGCGTCTGGGGGCTGTGGTGGGTGCGCGACTATTGGCGCAGCGCCGAATTGCGCCTCGATTGGCCGTACCTGCGGCCTTACGTGCAGTTTGGCTTCACCTTTTTCCTGGCGAATCTGGCGGCGGTGGCCTTGTATCGCTCCGGCCCGCTGCTGGTAGAAACGCTCACCGGCGACTCCCGGCAAACCGGCTACTTCAACCTGGCCCTGGGCTTGTTTTTATTAGCCTACGTGACCTTGAGCCAATTTGCCCAAAGCCTCATCCCCACCCTGAGCACTTTTCGAGCCGCCGGGCAGAGCGAGCAGATACGGCGCTGGCTGCGCCAGTTTGTGTGGTACAGTTGGTGGTTAAGCTGCCTGGGCGTCGTGGCCGTCTGGCTGTGCGCCGATTGGGCCACGCCATGGGTTTTTGGGCCGGGCTTTGCCCCGGCGGCGGCCTCGCTCAAATGGCTGAGCCTGGGCATCCCGTTGGCAACCCTCCTGTGGGCCGGTAACGTCCTGGCTACCGTCCTGGGGCGGGGCAAGGTAAAGTTCGGCGCATCGTTGATTGCTTTATTAATTTTTGGTATAATCGCTGCGGCGCTGACCCCTCTCTACGGTGCGGTCGGTGCGGCGATGGCGCTAGGGGCAGCGGTGGCGGCGAATGTGGGGGTGTTGGGTATTTATTTCTGGTCTTTTTTGATGACAGAGAATAATAAATCGTGAATTGTGAATTGTGAATTGTTAACTATTCATTCACAATTCATAATTGACAATTCATCATTCACAATTATTAAGGAGGCGAGCATGCTGTTCAAGGGGTATTATCCAGATGTGACCATTCCCGAAGTTTCGCTGCCGGAGTTTGTGCTGCACCGGGCCGCCGAGTTGGGGGAAAAACCGGCCTTGATTGACGGCCCCAGCGGGCGCACTATCAGCTACGTCCCACTGGCCGGTGCGGTATCGAAAGCGGCGGCGGGTCTGGCGCCGCGGGGTGTCAAAAAAGGGGATGTCATGGGCATCTACAGCTCCAACCTGCCAGAGTACGCGGTCGCCTTTTTGGCGGTGGCGGCCCTGGGGGGCGTCAACACCACCGTCAACCCGCTCTACACCGCCGGCGAACTCGCCAACCAGCTCAACGATTGCAAAGCCAAATTTTTGCTAACCGTGCCGCCCTTTTTGGAAAAAGCGCTGGAAGCGGCCGGAGAATCGGCGGTGCAAGAGGTGTTTGTGTTTGGCGAGGCCGCAGGAGCCACACCCTTTGCGACCCTGTTGCAGGGCGAGGCCGCGCCGTCCCAGGTGCAGCTTGACCCGCGCCAAGACCTGGTCGCCTTGCCCTATTCTAGCGGCACTACCGGCCTGCCCAAAGGCGTCATGTTGACCCACCACAACCTGGTCGCCAATATTTGCCAGATTTTGGATATTGAAACTTACACCGAAGCCGATACCCTCATCGGTATCCTGCCCTTCTTTCATATATACGGCCTGACCGTCATCATGTGTATGGCCCTGCGTAAAGGTGCGACCATCGTGACCATGCCCCGCTTTGAGATGGAGCAGTTTTTGCAGATCATGCAGGATTACCGCGTCACCCGCGCCTACGTCGTCCCGCCGATTGTGCTGGCCCTGGCCAAACACCCGCTGGTGGACAAGTACGACCTGTCCAGCCTGAACCTGGTGATGTCGGGGGCAGCCCCGCTGGGCAGAGATGTGGCCGAAACCTGTGGCCGGCGGCTGCACTGCGTCATCAAGCAGGGCTATGGCCTCACCGAAACCAGCCCGGTAACGCACATCAACCCCGACGACCCGGCCAAAATCAAGCAAGGCTCGATTGGGCCGTGCATCTCCAACACCGAGGGTAAGGTGATTGATTACAACACCGACGCCGAACTCGGCCCCAACCAGGAGGGTGAAATTTGGGTGCGCGGGCCGCAGGTGATGCAGGGCTATCTGCACCAGCCCGACGCCACCGCGGCCGTGATTGATGCCGCCGGCTGGTTCCGCACCGGCGATATTGGCTACGCCGACGAGGAGGGTTACTTTTACATCGTTGACCGGCTCAAGGAACTCATCAAGTACAAGGGCATGCAGGTGGCCCCGGCGGAGTTGGAGGCGGTGCTGCTGACGCACCCGGCCGTGGCCGACGCCGCCGTCATCCCCAGCCCCGACGAGGAAGCCGGCGAAGTGCCCAAAGCCTTTGTGGTGCTGCGCGTCGAGGCCACTCCCGATGAACTCATGGCCTTCGTCGCCGAGCGCGTGGCCCCCCACAAAAAAATACGGCTGCTGGAAGTGATTGACCAGATTCCCAAATCCGCCTCCGGCAAAATTTTGCGCCGGGTGCTGGTGGAACGAGAGCGGGGGAAGTAGAGAGTATTCAGTAGTCAGATGTCAGTAGTCAGAATAATGGCATGTTTCATGTCATTTCGAGGCCGAAGGCCGAGAAATCCCTGGAACTGAGCTTTTTCGGTGGGTTCAGCCTTTTCAGTGCCTCAGTGGTTCAAAAAATGAGCCAATGCATCAAAGCGATATAATAGACTCTATCGGGAATAAGACGAAAGCCAGGTGACAGGCACT
>CAZDMM010000242.1:0-9429 GCA_964505845.1 uncultured Caldilineaceae bacterium | reverse complement strand
AGCGTTCAGAAGTGCCTGTCACCTGGCTTTCGTCTTATTCCCGATAGAGTCTAATGCGCTTCACTTTGGATGATAGGATATTGCCCTTTTATGACCAAGATTGGCGGCAAATTTACCCCAGAAAAACGGAACCTGGTAACTTATATTGAACCCAGGGATTATGAACTGCTGCGGCAACTGGCTGCCCTGCACGGGCGCTCCGTGTCGGCCGAGGCTGCTTTGGCCATTCAAAAGCACCTGGCTGAACACAGGCAGGAGTTGACCGCAGCGGGGAAGATGTAGACTCGTGGAACGTGGTGCGTTTAGAAATGAGCATCAAATGACTTACTCATGGGCGAGATTGGAGATTAGAGATTGCCGGCTTGAGTTTCTAATCTCCAATCTCTAATCTCTGATCTCTAGTCGCGGTGAACAACCATGCCCGAAAAACTCAACTCGATGCGCATCCTTGACCAGCACAAGGTCGCTTATACCATCCGTGAATTCCCGGAGAGCATCCACTCCGCCGATGGGGTGGCGGATTACTTTGGCCTGCCGCGCCAGGCGGTCTACAAAACATTGGTGGTGCTGCCGGCGGAAAAAAGCGAGGGGAAGCCTATGCTGGTGATGGTAGCCAGCAGCCGTGAGTTAGACCTTAAAAAGCTGGCGGCGGCGGTCGGCCAGAAAAAGGTGCAGATGGCCCCTCACAAAGAGGCAGAACGGCTGACCGGCCTGCAAACCGGCGGCATCTCGGCCCTGGCTTTGCTGCACAAAAATTTTGCAGTTTACCTGGATAAGCCGGCTCTGGAATTGGAACGGGTGCTGGTGAGCGCGGGCAAGCGGGGAGTTAACCTGGAGCTGCCGGTGCAAGATTTAATCCGGGTAACCAGGGCTAAGGTGATTGAGGCAACCTGAGTCGGTGAACGCTAATTACTTTCAGGGGTAAAATTCCTGGCTTTGGCGACCCGCTTATTGATGGAAGGGTGGCTGTGCAGCAAAAATTCCACCCAGGCCGGCGGTTCGGCTTCGGCCAGGTTTTGGTTGGCCAGGCGAGTCATGGCGCTGATAAAGGCGCGCGGTTTGCCGGTCATCCTTAGCGCGTATTCATCAGCCTTAACCTCGCGCCAGCGCGACCAGGCATTGCTTAAGGGCATGGTGACCAGGCCAAAAATAGTTAAGGCAATCATCAGCAAAGGCAGCGTCGCCGGGTCGGTCAGGCCGGTGTAACCAAAGGTAGCCAGGCCCCACCGCATCACCAGGTCGGCCAGCCAGAAGCCGGCCAAAGTCAGCAAGGACTGCACCATAATGCCCAGGGGGATGTCCTTGTGCACGTGATGACCCAACTCGTGCGCCAAAACGGTTTCAATTTCTGGAGCCGTAAACCGCTCTACCAGGGTATCTCCCAACACAATCCGCCGCGTCTGGCCTAACCCCATCAGGGCTGCATTGGCCGCAACGGTTTTACTGCTCATATCAAAAACATACACCCCCTGCACTTTAGCGCCGGCCCTTTCGGCCAGGAGCGTGAGCCGGTTGACCAGGTCCAGGTCATCCAAAGGTTTGTATTTATAGAACAGGGGAAAAATCAAGATGGGGGCCAGGTTGCTGAGCAGCACGGTAATCACTAACAGCACCAGGGCCGTCCAAATCCACCAGGTTTGCGGAAAGATTGCCAGGAGCGCGTAGATAACTTCCAAAACAATAAAACTTAACACGCCGGTGATCACCAGGGCTTTTAACTGGTCTAACAGCCAGGCTTTTAAGCTTTGGGTAGATTGTCCATACTTATGAGGCAGCACAAAGCCGCTGTAGTAAGACAGGGGCGCAGCCAGCAGCAGGTAGGGTAAGCCAAAACACAGGGCAAACAGAGGCACGCTCAGCCAGGTGGTTTGAACAAACATGTGGATTTGGTCTCGCAGCCAGGGCGAAAAGCCGGCCAATACCCAGGTTACTACATACACTGCCCCAAATACTAAATCTACCACTAAAAGGTAGCGGCTCGTCCGGGCGTAATCTTTGGCTTGCTGCTGGCGCACTTCATCAAGCTCTATGACTTCATCCTTAACCATAGCCTGGCCTCGTTTGCATATATAGGGAAATTATTATTGTGACTCGGCATTTTGTCAATATCTCAAAAGATGAGAAGGAATGGTAAAGCTCCAAAAATCCACCGAAAAATTTGGTTGTTTACCCTAATTGGATTAAGCTTCAAAACTGATTGTAAGTTTTGAGGTTGTCAATTTGAACTTGCTGACAATTCACGCCGCACCTCGCCCATACCGCCCGGCAGGCTGGCAAGTGCTGCTGCTGTTTGTAACTCTCCTCGCCTTTTTTCTGCGCCTGTACCAGCTTGACCGGCAGTCCCTGCGCGGCGACGAGGCTGCAACGGTGCTCTATTCGGCCCTGCCGGTGAGCGAGTTGTGGGAGCTCTCGCGCGTCACCGACCCGCATCCGCCGTTGTATTATGCTATGCTGCACCCCTGGCAGGCTCTGCTGGGCGAAGGCGTCTGGGTGATGCGCTTTGCCGGGGCCGCCGCCAGCACCCTGGCCATTCCCGCCCTGTACAGCCTGGCCCGGCGCACCCGGCAAGGCCGGCCGGTCAGCCTGCTGGCCGCCGCTGTGCTGGCTCTCAATCCCTTGCAAATCTGGCTGGCCCAGGATATCCGCTCCTATCCCTTCTTCACCACACTTGGGCTGCTCTCCTCGCTGGCCTTGTGGGTAGCTTTAAATGGCGTCAGGCAGCAAGCGCCAGGCACTACGCACCACGTCCTCCCCTGGATTCTCTACATCGCTCTCACCATCGGCTGCTTCTATCTTCATTATTATACCGTCTTTCTGATCGCCTTCCAGGGCTTGTTTGTGCTGCTGCATTTCCGCCGCTATTGGAGTCTTAAATGGCCCTGGCTGATCTCGCAGGTTATCATTGGCCTGGCCTTGATCCCCGGCCTGCTGCTGGCCTACCGTTTTGCCGGCGGCGAGGCTGCCGGCGGCATCGAAACGCTCCCGTTCCCGGAGATGCTGCGGTTAGCTCTAACGGCTCTGTTAACCGGCTTTACCATAAGCGATGGCTGGGGTATCTGGGTCAGCCTCCTGTTGACGCCCATCTGGCTGCTGGGGCTGGCGGCGCTGCTGCGGCGGGAGTGGCTGACCGGCACATTTTGGGCGCTTTTTCTGGCTGCGCCGGTGCTCGGCGTGATTGGCCTCTCCATTGACCGGCCCTTCTTCAAAGAACGCTTTTTGGTCCAGGCTCAACCGGCCCTGGCCCTGCTGCTGGCAGTGGGCTTTCTGGCCCTGGCCCGGAGGAAATTTGAGCAATTACCCCCCTGCAAAACCGCTCGTACCCCTTACCCCCTACTCCTTGCTTCTCTGGCTTTACTCCTCTTCCTGGTATTTGCCAACAGCCTGGCTTTAACTAACTACTTTGCCAACCCGGCCTATGCCAAGGCCCCCCCCTGGCGGCTTTACCACGATTACGTAAGCGACCAGGCTCGCCCCGGCGATGTCATGCTGACCAACTTTCCCGAGGCCGCCGTCAGTTACTACAGCCCCAATAACCTGCCCTTTTACGTCGTCCCGGCGGAACGGGACCGCCCCGCTGCGTTTCGGCTGGAACAAACGGCCCAAATTGCCGCCGCCTACCGGCGTATCTGGTTTTTGCCGCTGCTGCGCCAGGGCTTTGACGAGCAGGGCGACGTGCTCAACTGGCTGGATCGTCACGCCGACCGGGTCAACCAAATTTTCTTCCCCAACTACAATCTCAACCTGTATCTCAGCCCGCCCAGCAGCCAGGCCGCCCTCATCCCCCAACCGGCCGCCTTTGGGCATGGCCTGCATCTGCGCGGCTACCAAATCTTTGATAAAAAAGGGGAATCCCGTCTGGCGGCCAGCCCCAACACGGATAGCTATCTCCTCACCCTGAAGCCCGAAGAGAAGTTCACCCTGTCGCTGTACTGGCAGGCCGACGCGCCCACCACGGCGCCTTACACCGTGTTTGTCCACCTCATCGCCGCCGATGGCTTTAACCGCACCGGCCAGGACAACCAGCCGGTGTGGGGCAGCTATCCCACCACCCAATGGCAGCCGGGCGAGCAGATCACCGACAAATACACCCTGGCCATTCCGGCCGGCACGCCGCCGGGAGACCATCGCTTGCAGCTTGGCTGGTACGACTCCGCCACCCAGCAGCGCGCCCCGGTGGTAGATGAGTCCGGCCGGCCCATCGCCGACTATGTTAGCCCCAACCTCATCATTCGGGTAGAGCCATAACCGAATGGGACCAAGAAAGACCTATCCCCATTCCTTAGCTAAAGTTTTATCTCCCGCCTTTCGCCTGCCGCCTGCCAGCTTTCTCCTGCTCATCCTGCTGCTGCACTTTGCCCTGGCCCTGGCTTACGCTGCCGGTGTTCCCCTGGGTGAAGCCCCCGACGAACCGGCCCACCTCAGCTACGCCCGCTTCATTGCCCGGCATGGCCGGCTGCCTGCCAGCCTGGAAGAGCGAGAGGAGGCCGGGTATCGTTCCGCCTGGCCGCCGCTGTACCACTTTTTGGCGGCCGGACCGCTGGCGCTGGTCGGCGACCAGCCGCCGGCTCGCCTCAAAGCCGTGGGCGATACCCCGCGCCGGCTCATCCCCACCAACGGCCAAACCATCGCCGCCTTCATCCACACCGCCGACGAAAGCCCGCCCTGGCGCGGCCTGCCCCTGGCCTGGCATCTTGCCCGCCTCATCTCAGTCAGCCTGACCACTCTCTCCGTCGCGCTGACCTACGCCATCGCCCGCCGTTTGACCGGCCGGCCGGGCCTGGCTGCCGCCGCCGCCGCGCTGCATGCCTTTATCCCGCAGGTGCTCTTTATCGGTTCTGTCCTCAATGATGACAATCTGCTGGTTTTTTTAGCCGGGCTGATTTTCCTGACCCTTGTCAAACTGCCATCACCTGCCAAAGCCCATCACCTGCTCGGATTGGGCGCTCTGCTGGGCCTGGCCAGCGTAGCCAAGTACAACGCTCTGCCTTTGTGGGCAATCGTGATCGTCTGGCTCATCTGGCCCAGGGCCAGCCGGGCAAAGCGTGGAATACAACCCCCAAAAAATAATAATTCATCTTTTATGATTCGCCATTGGCCATTCACCATTCCCCTGCTTCTCCTTGGCGCGCTGCTCAGCGGCGGCTGGTGGTTCATCTTCGTCTGGCGCAGTTTTAACCGGGTAGAGCAGCTTGGCTGGTTGAGCGGCTCGCTGGCCGCCCTCAGCGCCGGGGCCAGCGACGCCTCGCTGCGCCAACTGGCCGCCGGGCAGGCCCCCTCGCTCCCGGCCCTGTCTGCCTGGCCGGAATGGTTTATCACTTTATTTGAGACCTTTTGGGGCAGCTTTGGCGGCGGGGCCACCATTGACCTGCCGGCCTGGGTTTACGCCCTGCTCGTTATTGTAAGCCTGGTTGCCATGCTGATGAGCTTTACGATTTACACTCTACGCTCTACGCACCAGAGCCAAAGGCCCTCCGGCTCTGCCCGCCTTTGGCGTAGCGGCGCACCACGTACCATACTTCAAAATAATTACCAATTACCAATTACCCTTTTTCTCCTATCCCCCCTCTTTTTCCTGCCGCTGCCCATGCTGCGTTTTATCCTCACCGGCAGCCTGGTCGAAACCGCCCAGGGACGCCACCTGTTTCCCGCTTTGCCGGCCATTGCCCTGGGATTGGTATGGGGGTTAGCGAGCGTCAGGTGTCAGGCGTCAGGTGTCAAGCACCACGCTTCCCGCCTCCTCCCCTGGCTGCCCGCCGCAGTCGCTTTGGGTCTCAGCCTGTACAGCCTGGGCTTGATTCGGGCCGCGTATCCCCCGCCCATCCCGCTCCGCACCACGCCGGACGCGGCGGCAGCGGCCAATCTGTTGCAGGTTGAGCCGGCGGAAAGCATTGCTTTGGTTGGATATGAGCTGGGGCCGGTGGAGCCTGGAATTTTGCCGGTGACGCTGGTGTGGCAGGCTAAGGCGATTCCCCCCGAAGATTATCTGATCGAACTTAGCCTGAGCGATGCGCAGGGCCAACCCCTGGGCAGTTGGCTGGGCCATCCCCTGGGCGGGCGCTATCCCACCCGCGCCTGGGATAAAGGCGACATCCTGCGCCATACCATCCTGCTGCCGCTGCTGCCGCTGGAAGCCAGCGCCCTGGCCAGCCTGTCGCTGCGCCTGCTTGACTCGTCAAACCAACCGGCTTCACCAGCAATCACTCTAACCTCCACCGTGAGTCTCCCCCCCGCGCCCGCGCTCCCCCGCGCCCCTGCCGAATTACGCGCCGACGAACTGCCCGCCGCTGCCCCTTTTGCCTACCGCAGCACCCTCAGCCTGGCGCTGCCCGGCCATGCGCCGCCCCGTCTCCTCGCCCCCACCGGGCAAAGCTTTAGCCCCGCCAGCTTCATCACCGACGGCCACAACAGCCTGGCCCACTTCATCGTTGCCGCCGATTGGCCCAGCGGTGAGTATCAATTAACTAATTTCCAATTACCAATCCCTATTTTCAACCGCCCGCGCCGGTTCACACCCCCTGCCATGCAGCATGTCCTCCAGGCCAATTTTGCCGGCACGATGACCCTATTGGGGTACGACCTGCCCCAGCGCCGGGTGCAGCCGGGGCAAAGTTTCCCCCTCACCCTGCACTGGCAGGCTCAACGCAGCATGGGCCAGCATTTGATCATCTTTAACCACCTGCTCGACCAAAGCAACACCCAGCGCGGCGGGGCGGATCGCGTGCCGCAGTTGTATTACACCACCCTGCTGTGGGTTCCCGGTGAAGTTGTCTCCGACAGCTATCTGGTTCCGGTGGACGCGGCCGCTCCCCCCGGCGTGTATTGGCTGGATGTCGGCCTGTACCCGGCCGTGCAGCCCACTTTTTCGCTGCCCCTGTGGGCCAACGGGCAGCCCAGCGGCGGCAACAGCGTCCGCCTCGGCCCGCTCAAGGTGGGCGGGCCGCCGCCCGGCCTGACCACCGGCGTCGTTCAGCCCCAAAACCCGCTGGCCCTCAACTTTGGCGGCCAAATCACCTTGCTGGGTTTTACGTTCAACGCTCAACATTTAACCTTATTTTGGCAAGCCGGCACCATTCCCCAGGCCGATTACACCGTCTTTGTGCATCTGGTTGACCCGTCCGGCCGGGTCGTCAAGCAGTTTGACAGCCCGCCGGCAAACGGAGCTTACCTCACCAGCTTGTGGGACGCCGGCGAGATCATCGTAGATGAGCGCCGCCTGAGCGACCTGCCGCCGGGTCGTTATGAGGTGATGGTAGGGCTGTATGACCCGGCCAGCGGCCAGCGCCTGCCGGTGGAGGGTGCAGCGGAGGGAGCGGTGAAACTCATGGAGCTTGAGGTAAGGTAAATGACTCGTTACACAAACACCCGCAGCATGCCCCACTGGACCAGCACGCCGACCAGCAGAATCGCCGCTAGAGTGAGCAGGCTGTAGTAAATGCGCCGCCACAGCGACCAGAAGCCGCCGGCCCAGGCCCAGACGGCCGCCGCCAGCATCGCTAGGGTGAGCAGCAGCAGCAGGGGCGGGATGAGGAACAGCAAGGCCGCCGCTTTGGGCACACCCACAAACAGGGCGCTCAAATCACTGGACATGACCAGCCCCACCAAGCCCAGCACCAGGATCATGGCCAGGCCGCTCACCGCTATAACCAACAGCGGTCCGCCCCAGCGCAGCAGTCCCGGCGGCTGTTTGGCCCGCGCAGGCCGGTTGAACACCTTACGCAGCAGCCAAACCCCCGGCCAGACCAGGTAAAAGGTCAGCAGCCCGGCCAGGGCCAGCAGCAGCCAGCCCACTTTGCCCACATAGCCCTGGTTGATCTCTTGCAACATGTTGCCCATCACCGGGGTAATAAAAAGCCGGGCCGGGGTAGGAAAATCAAAGGTGGTGGGCTGGGCAGCAATACAACTATCATCCGGGGCTTGCTCCGGGTGAGCCAGAAACTCCTGCACGATGTCTGCCGCACAGGAGTTAGAAACAAAAGCGCCGTGGCTGGTATTGGGAAAGGTGAAAGTGTAGGCATGCCTCAGGGTTTTGGCGACGGTCTGGGCAAACGCCGGGGGCGTGATGGGGTCAAAACGGCCGGAGAGCAGCAGGGTGGGCACATCGCTCACCACCGGAGCGTTGGCTTCCGGCCCCAGGCGGGGAATTTGCCACAGCTTGCAGATGTCTATGATGGCCTTGTTCTGCTCTTTCATCAGGTCGGCCAACTCCGGCTGCACTCCCTGCACCGGCATATCGGCCACGCTAAAGTTGACCTCCTCTGCGCATACCACCGTTTGATACATGCCGGCGCTGAAGGTAGGCTGGAACAGAATCAGGGGCAGCAGAGTGGCCAGTTGGCCGTACTTACCGGCGCGCGTGTTGTAAACCAGGGCCGGCAGGGTAGGAATGAGCGACGGCTCATAAATGGCCGTGAACAGGGCCGATAAAAACAAACTGCCGTTGACCGAGGCCCGGTAGCTGCGGCCGGTCTTAAAATCGGTCACCGGGATTGTGGCCGGGTGTTTATCCAGGGTCGCCTTCACCTGGTACATGGCGGCTTCCAGGTTAGGATAGGCGGCGTTGCAGGCGGTATCCTGGGCGCACACCTGGGCCACTTCCTTAAAGGCTCGGTTGGCGGAGAGGGCAATCTGCTCCAAAAAGCTGCCCTGGGTTGGCACCACCGCATCCAAGATAACAGCGCGCAAACTGGCCGGGAAGTGGCGCATCAAATGCAAGCCCAGCAGGGTTCCGTAAGAAACGCCGTAAAAATTGATGGGGCCGTAGCCCAGCGCCAGCCGGACATCCTCCACATCGGCGGCGTTCTCCAGGCTATTGTAGGCCGCCAGGTTAACGCCCGCCTTGGTCAAACGCTCGGCGCAGGCCCGGTAAGCTTCGGTGCTGCGCCGGTCCGACTCTTCCTGGCTCAAATCGAGTTCAATCGTCTGCTCGGTCAATTGGGTCAACTCCGGGCACAGCAAATTTGGCTGCGAATAGAGCGTGCCGCGCTGGTCAAAAATCACAATATCCCGCTCGGCCCGGATCGGGCTGTTCAGCGCCAGCAGGGGAAAAATCTCCAGAGACGACCCGCCCGGCCCACCCTGGGCCATAAAGAGCGGGTCGGGGGCGGGATTTTGTGAGGCGCTGGGCAAAATCGCCACCGCCAAACGCAGTTTAGGGCCATCCGGCCGGGCATGCTGCTCCGGCACGGTCACATAACCACACTCAAAGCCAAGCCGCTCCGGCGATAGAAAGGTGAACAAAGGCACTTCAAACATGCATTTGGCCGGCTCAAAGGCGTCGGTGCGCGGCGGCTTGAAGGCCGGAGCCTCAGCCGCCGCGCCGGAAATGAACATCAGAGTGAGCCAGAGGGTGGTGACAAGGATTACCAATTTTTTAGACATATTCAGCTTTATGACTCCACCGAAAAACCAGAAAATTTGAACGCAGAGGCG
>CAZDMM010000241.1:0-9440 GCA_964505845.1 uncultured Caldilineaceae bacterium | reverse complement strand
AAATCCCCAAATCCCCTAATCCCGGCAAGAGGTTTTCGGTTTTGGTAGCTTCTGCTGAATAAATACGTGGATTCTATGTTGGTTAAACCAAGTCCGTGCTAATTGACGCCATTCAGAAAAGTGTTGTCAGGCAGACTCGCGCAAGATCAACTCCGGGTCAACCTGGAGGGCGGCCGCCGGAGTCTCTCCGGGACGCTCCATTAACTCAAGAGCCATGCGCATGGCCGTCCGGCCCAATTCATTCAGATCAACGTGCAGGGTGCTCAAGGTAGGCCGAACCATGCTGGTCAGAGGAAGGTCGTCAAAGCCGATCACAGCAATATCGGCGGGGATATTTTTGCCATGCTCCTGGCAGGCTTGCATGGCCCCTATCGCCACCAGGTCATTGAAGGCAAAAATCGCCTCAGCTTTGGGCCGGCGGGCCAGCAGGGCGGCGGCGGCAGTATAACCTCCCTCAAAATCCGGCTCACAATGTTCCAACAGCAGCGGATCAAACAGGATATTGGCCGCAGCCAGCCCGGCCCGGTACCCATCTAAACGGCGGTGGCCGGAAATGGAGTAAACCGGACCGGCCAGGATACCAATACGCTGGCGTCCGGTACGGATAAAATGCTCAACGGCCAGTTGAACTCCCAGGTTATCGTTAACGTTAAGGGTAGCGACATGGGGCAGCGGCATACTTAGCTCCCGGTTGATCAGCACCGCCGCCGGAAAACGGCCAACGCTGGCTTCCAGATCATCGGGCGAGAGGCGCAGGCTGCACAGAATAACGGCGCTAATCTCATTTTGCCACAGGGAGTCCAGGGCGGCGATTTCTCGGTCCAGATCATCCCCGGTGTTCACAAGGACCAGGTTATACCCATGCTCATAAGCCATATCTTCGGCCCCACGCGCGATGGCGGCAAAAAAATGGTGATCAATGGTCGGCACAACCAGGCCGACCATGCTGCTCTGGCGGGTAACCAGGCCCCGCGCAATCTGGCTGGGACGGTAGCCCATCTCGTCTGCCAGGGCCTGAATCTGCTGGCGCAGCTCCTCGCCTACCCCCGGTTTGTTGTTCATCACCCGCGAGACGGTCATCAATGAGACGCCGGCCGCCCGGGCCACATCGGCGATGGTTGGTCGTTTGTTCGTTCGTGGTTCCATGTCAATCACCTATAACTGCTAACTCCGAAATCAGGCTAGCATGGGGTTGAGTTAATTAACTTAATAAGATTATACATTATAGTTAATTAACTTACAAATGAGATAGAAAATAAATGCACCTTGAACTTGGCATATTTCCCTAGATATAGTATGATATTGTATATCCTCCCCCAATATTTGGGGGTATACAAATTAATATGATAAGTTTGGCACGTCAGGCGCAAGGGTTGAGCCTGAAACTCATTGATGGGTACGCTGTAACAAAAATGAGGAGACAGACATGACCAAAAAACATTCCATCGCCATCGCCGGCAATATGGGCGTCGGCAAGAGCACGCTGACCCGCCTTTTGGCCCAAGAGTTGGGGTGGACCCCCTTCTACGAGGCGGTAGACGACAATCCCTACCTGGCTGATTTTTACAAAGATATGCGCCGTTGGAGTTTTCACTCCCAAATATTTTTCCTATCGCGCCGCCTGCGCTACCAGCGCCACATCGCCGACCACCCTGGCCCGGTGGTGCAAGACCGCACCATCTATGAGGATGCCGAAATTTTTGCCCGCAATCTACACCAGCGCGGCAGTATGACTCAGCGCGATTACCAGGTTTACCGCAGCCTGTACGAAGAATTCATTCAATTCTTGCCCCGGCCCGATTTGGTGATCTACCTCAAAGCCAGCATCCCTACCTTGATTGAGCGGATTCACCGGCGTGGCCGAGATTTTGAGCAGGATGTCTCCCCCCTCTATTTGCAGCAGTTAAACGAACTGTATAAAGCCTGGATCGAAGATTTTACCCTCTGCCCTATCCTCACCATCCCCGCCGACAACCTTGATTTTGTGCGCTTTGACCACCACTTTGCCTTCATCAAAGAAAAAGTTCTGGAGCAGTTGGTCGAGCGTGAACAAGTAGTGTTTTGAACTTTCATTACCCAAAACTCACCTTCCCGAAAGCTACCTTAAGGCGATGCTACCCTCAAAATTTAGCTTCGAGCCAAAGGTGCGCAAAGCGTGGGCGGGAAGGTTGCCGGGTATACCGGTGATTTTTAAACTAAAAAACCTCGTCTCTGTGGAGACGAGGTTTTTTGTATCACCAGGACGTCGCAGAACCTAGAGTTTTACGACATTATTGGCTTGCAGACCCTTGGGGCCTTGCTCAACCGAGAATTCAACCCGGTCGCCTTCTTCCAGGTTGCGGAAACCGTTGGCTTGAATAACCGAATAATGGACAAACACATCAGGGCCATTTTCTCGGCTAATAAAGCCATAACCTTTGGAACCGTTAAACCATTTAACAGTTCCGGTAACGCGCTCGCTCATGAGGGGATGTTCCTCCTTTCCTACAAATTTCATAGGGCAATCCCCTGTTTTCGGCTCGTACAAAGTCGCTCAGAGCCGTATGGCGAGCGTTTCTCTTCACGTAGCAGAATTCCAGAATTGATGCTTCCTACTAGTCATAAGTGTAGCACAGAGGTCGTAATTCGTCAAACGGCCAAAAATTTATTTGACCAAACTGGCACGCCAGGTGCGTGGCGCTGTACAAGTGCCGCGCACCCTGATCTAATGTCAACGAATTTATTTGACCAATACCAAAGCCAGGTCGTTAACATTCGTCCCGGTAGGTCCGGTCTTTAAAAGATCACCGCTGGCCAGCAGGGCATGGTAAGCATCGTTGTTATCCAGTATTTTGTAGACCTCCAAGCCCTGCTCCCCCAGCCGAGCCGCTGTGCCGCCATCCACCATACCCCCGGCGGCGTCGGTCGGCCCATCGCTGCCATCGGTGCCGACCGCTGTAATAACCACATCCTCCAGCCCGGCCAGACCGGCCGCCGCCGCCAAAGCCAGCTCTTGATTCCGTCCCCCCAGGCCCGCACCTTTGACCTGCACCACCGTTTCACCCCCCAAAATCACCGCGCAGGGCCGGGGCAGCGGGTGGGCGCTGGTCAGCACCTCTTTGGCGATAGCAGCCAAAAATCGGCCCGCCTCCCTGGCTTCGCAATCCAAAGTGGTCGTCAAAATCAAGGGAGTATATCCTAAACTTTGCGCCGCTTGTTTAGCCCCCTCACAGGCCACCCGCACGCTGCCGATGATGAAACTCTCCACGTTGTCCACCGCTTTGGGCGTTTCTTGCTGCAAGGCCCCCATCACCGAATCCGGCAGCTCCAGCCGGTATTTTTGCACTACCGCCAGCGCCCCGGCGCAGGTAGTAGAGTCGGGATAGGCCGGCCCGGAGGCGATGCTGTCCAGCCGGTCGCCCAGCACATCCGAGAGAACCAGCGCCACCAGTTTGGCCGGTTTGACCCGCCAGGCCAGCCGCCCGCCCTTCACCTGGGAGAGATGTTTGCGCACCGTGTTGATCTCCACAATGTTGGCCCCAGATTTGAGCAGCAAACTATTGACCTGCATCAACTCGGCCAGGCTGACCCCTGCCGCCGGCTCCTCAAACAAGGCCGACCCCCCGCCCGACACCAGAAACAAAACCGTCTCCGTGGCGCTCAGATTTTGCACCAGTTCCAGGGCGCGCCGGGTAGCAGCCACGCCGTTTTCATCCGGCAGCGGATGGCCGGCCTCATAGATTTCCATGTCCGGAATGTCGCCCAGGGAGTGGTCATACTTGGTGATGACAATCCCACGCTTGACCCGCTGGCCCAACGCAGCCCTGGCAGCGCTGGCCATGCGCCAGGCCGCCTTACCAATGGCGACTACCGTGATGTCGCCCTCTAAATTCAAGGTTTGCAACTGCTTTTGCACCGCCGCGTCGGGCAGCACCGCCGCCAGCGCCGCGTTGATGATCGTGTGGGCATCCTGCCGGATGAGGTCAATTTTTTGCATCTTGACATACCTAGACTTTCTACTTATAATAATTGGTAATTGGTTATTGGTAATTTCTAATCTCTACTTGACCAGGAGAAAAGCAAAATCTATAATCTCAAAAGCTTTTGTACACAGAGTAGTTTTGCCGCATCCAGAGCAGAATGGGCAGAATTACAGAATTCTGATTCTATCATTCTGTAAATTCCGCTCTTTCTGGATTAACTTAAATTAAACCTCTTTCACGTCTAAAGTTGCTGTATTATAGCCCTGCTACAGTTACAGCCAAAACTAACCCAAACCCGCCATTATTTTCACACTGGATAACCCTATGACCACCCAAATTTCACTTCGTCCGCTCACCAAAGCTATCGCTCCCGAAGCCGCTCGCTCCCAGTCCGCCCTGAGCACCATTGACCGCTTGCAGGCCAATATCAATCAGGCGGCGGTGGTCAAGCCGGAGGTTTTGAAGCTGATTTTGACTGCCCTCTTGGGGCGAGGCCACCTGCTGCTGGAAGATGTGCCGGGCGTGGGCAAAACCCTGGTGGCCAAAGCCCTGGCTAAATCCATCAGCGCCAGCTTCAAGCGGATTCAATGCACCCCCGATTTGCTACCCAGCGACATCACCGGAACCTCGATTTACAACCAGAAAGAGCAAAAATTTATGTTTGTGCCCGGCCCGCTCTTTGCCCAGTTTGTGCTGGTGGACGAGATCAACCGGGCCACGCCGCGCACCCAATCCAGCCTGCTGGAAAGCATGGCCGAGCGCCAGGTGACGATTGACGGGCGGCGCTACCAGTTGGAAGAGCCGTTTTTCCTCATCGCCACCCAAAACCCGGTGGAAACGGCCGGCACCTTTCCCCTGCCGGAAGCCCAACTGGACCGCTTTTTGGTCTCCCTCAGCCTGGGCTACCCCCACTTTGAGGACGAGGTGCTGATTTTGGAGCGCGAGGAGCAGGAAGACCCGCTCAACCTGATCCAGCCGGTGCTCTCGCCGGCCGATATTGTGACCATCCAGGGCCAGGTGCAAAAGGTGGGCGTGGTGCGCTCCCTCAAAGAGTACATCGTGCGCCTGCTGACCGCCACCCGCAGCCATCCCGACGTGCTGCTGGGCGTCAGCCCCCGCGGCGGGGTGGCCTTGCAGCGAGCCGCCCAAGCTATGGCCCTGCTCAACCACCGCAGCTACGTGACCCCCGATGACATCAAAGCCGTGGCCAAAGCCGTGCTGACCCACCGCCTCATTACCCACGAGCGTTCCAACGAGTCGGCCCAGGCGGCGATAGACTCAATTTTGACTTCGGTGCCGATTCCCGTATGACCCCCATCCCGAAAGCTTGAGAGCTTCCGGGATGATTTATCAGGAGATACCCCTATGACTCGAATTTTGAGTTTGGATGATGACCGTGAAATGGGAACTCTATATAGCCTGATCTTTCAACGAGCTGGTTATGAACACTTCTTTGTTACTGATAGCCAAGAAGCACGAACCATCTTACAAACAGGGTCAATTGATTTGCTCCTTTTAGATTGTACTTTGTCAGATGTTGATTCCTGGGCCTTTATTGAAATGATGAAAACAGATGAGGTTCTTCATCATATTCCAATAATCATGCTCCTTGCATTTGATACTCCTGGGCATCCTGAAGCAGATGCCTATATCGCCAAGCCGGTTTCTCCAACTGAGCTTTTAACTACGGTGGAAAACTTACTAAACAACTATGGTAGGCAAGCTACGCTCGTCTAAAAATTGGTAATAGAGATTACATGCCCACCCCACGCGCCTGGAGACTACTCTTTATTGCCATCATCCTCTACCTGCTGGCCAATCAATCCCAGGTAGGCTGGCTGTACGTCATCACCGACGGCCTCGTCGGGCTGCTCATCGTCGCCTTTTTTTATTCGCGGGGCATGCTCAACTCCATTGAGGCCAAGCGCACCTTCCAATACCCTCAGGGGCACACGTTACCAACTACCAATCTCCAATCTCCACGCGAAGCGTCCAATTACCAATTACCAATCTCCAATTACTCCCTTTCCCCTAAACTTCACGCCGCTGATGACTCCGACTTCGCCCCCCCCACCTTCCACGAGGATGACCCGATTCAAGTGTCGCTCCACTTCCGGCAGACCGGTCTGCGCCCGGCCTGGCAAATCGGCGGGCTGGAAAGCTGTCCTTTTGCCCCGCCGGACGACCAGGCCCAACCGCTGTTCATGCCCGGTTTGGTCAAGGGTCAAACTAACAGTTTGACCTACCACACGGTGTGCGACCGGCGCGGCCATTTCGCCTTCGGACCGATGCCGCTCCATTCCAAAGGGCCGTTTGGCCTGTTTCACACCCGGCGCAATTTGCCCGTCCCCGGCGAACTGCTCATCTATCCGGCCTATCACCCCCTCAAGCGGCTGCGTTTGTTTGAAAAGCGAGAATTCGCCGAGCAGCAATCGCTGCGCCTGGGCCGGGGCAGCGAGATTCTTGGCGTGCGGGAGTACCGCCCCGGCGACTCGCTGCGGCAGGTGCATTGGCGCAGCACCGCCCGCACCGGCAAGCTGGTGGTCAAAGAGTTCACCGATGACGAGCAGCCGGCCATGACGGTGGTGCTGGATTTGCAGATGGGCAGCGGGGTTGGGGCCGGCAAATTTTCCACCTTTGAGACGGCCATTCGCATGGCGGCCAGTTTGGGCTACTATGCCACCCGCAAAAATATCCCCTTCCGGCTGGCCGGATCCAGCAAAAAGTGGGCGCCCCCGGCCACGCCGCTGAGTTGGTGGGCTATCTTGAATTATCTGGCGCGGGTGGAAAATGATGGGCAGGAGTCGCTGGCTCACGTGCTGAACCATCTGCCCGCCGCTACCTTTGTGGTGGTGCTGGTCAGCCAGGTCAATGAGACCATCGCCAAAGCGTTGCCCAGCCTGGCCCGGCCCGGTTCACAAGGGCTGGTCTTCTTCATCACGCCCGATGGCTCGCTGCCGCCGCTGGCGCATGTGGCCCGCGCCGCCGAGGTCGAGCTAAAAAGCGTCAGCCCGCATAATTGGGCGGAGGTACTGGAGAAGTTGTAGGAGGGTTGGAGGAGTGGAAGGTTGGAGGGTTAGAACGATGGGAGATTGGAGGAATGGAGGATTAGCATCCACCCAACCTCCAAGCCTCCATCCTTCCAGGCTTCCATTAAGATTCGCTTGAACTTATGATGACAAAGTCCTTTTCGTCAAAAAAAGAGCCGGAACGCTCGCTGCGGCTGCGCGGGCTGGTGCTGGCGGCGATGCTGGTTCCGTTGCTGGCTCTGGCGCGGGTTAGCCCTTTGGGGTGGCAGGCGCTGCTGGCCGGGGCAAGCATGCTATTTGGACACGCTTACTCATATCATTACGCCAACCAGAAAAGCCGTTTGATTAAGTTTGCCTTGTTCACGGTGATGTTTATCGCCATCCATATCGCCATAGTTTTGCTGGGAATAGGCTTGATGGCAGGCGCAACGCTGCCGCAGGCGCAGTTTGCCATCTTTCTGCAGGCCATTACCAGTTTTGATCTGCGCCGACGCAGCGGTTTGTACTACACCCTTATCCACAGCCTGGCCAACCTGTACATTGCCGCCTCGCTGAGCCGCACGGCGGAACTGCTGCTTTATCTGATTTTGTTTGGGGCGCTGGTGCTGGCCGTTTTTTATGTGGCCGAGCGGGAAGATGGCCTCAAAGCGGCCAAGTTGACGCCTCAGCCGGCCCCTGCGCGGCGACGCGGAGTCTTTGTTTTTGGGCTTAGTTTTGGGGTAGCAGCCCTGCTTGCGGCCTGCGGCGCATTTCTCTTTACCCCGCGTTATGCCAGCCGGCCCATTATCCCGCCCTTTAGCCTCAATGTGCCGCTGCAAGGCGGCGTCAAGGCTCAGATCATCAACCCCGGCCTGCCCCTGGTGCAGATCAACGGCTGGAACGACGGCAGCAGCGATTATTACTACGGCTTTGATAACGCCCTGGATTTGCGCTATCGCGGCGGCCTGAGCGACGCGGTGGTGATGTACGTGCAGAGTCCCAGCCGCAGCTATTGGCGCAGCCACAGCTACGATACCTACACCGGCGAGCGTTGGGTGCAGAGTGACCAAACGCTGACGCCCATACCGCGCCGCCGCCGGGTCTACTTTGCCGTTTCGCCGCCGCTCGGTTCTGCCCAGGCCGCCCCCGGCGAGTCCAGCGGAGAGCCGATTGTGCAATCCTTTACGCTGGTCAGGGATCAACCCAACCTTATCTTTGCCGCCTACCGCCCCGCCGAAATCTTTATTATGGCCGAGAGCGTCTCCCTGGATCGGGGCGACGGTCTGCGCTTGCCCGACATGCTCAAAGCCGGGATGACCTACAGCGTCGTCTCCTATCGCCCCGACTTCGACCCCGACCGGCTGCGCCAGGCCACCGGCGGCTACCCGGCCCACATCACCGCTCGCTACCTGCAACTGCCAGACCACATCTCCGGCCGGGTGCGCAACCTGGCCCGCCGCCTGACCGACCCCTACGACAATACCTATGATAAAGTGCTGGCCTTAACCCAACATCTGCAAACCGGCTATGCCTACAACCTCTATCCGCCGCCTCTCCCCCCCGGCGCGGAGGTGGTAGATACCTTTTTGTTTGAGGACAGGGAAGGTATCTGTGAGCAGTACGCCACCGCCCTGGCGGTGATGGCCCGCAGCCTGGGCATCCCGGCCCGCCTCACCGCCGGCTACGCCCCCGGCGACTATAGTCCCCTGACCGGCTACTACGAGGTGCGGCTAAACCAGGCCCACGCCTGGGTGGAGGTCTACTTTCCCAACTATGGCTGGGTGCCCTTTGACCCCACCCCCGGCTGGACGCCCCAACCCTATCCGACCCCCATCCAAACCTGGCTCTTTTCAAACAAAGAGGTATTTGGCTTTGAGCTGCCCATGGCCGACCTGGCTGCCGGCGGCGTGGCGGGCCTGGCCTTTTTCTTACCCTTTCTGATCGGCTCCAGCCTGCTGGTGGGCCTGGCCCTGCTGGGTTGGTACTTATTACGACGCCCCCAACGGGCGGCTTCTGCCTCCGCCGAAGCCTACAGCCCCCCGGATGACAGCTCCACCCGCCAACTGATTCTCAAGTTGTATCAAGTGGGGATTGGATTATTAGCGCGGCGACGCTTTCGCCGGCGTTATAACTGGGAAACCCTGAGCGAATATGCGGGAAGCCTCGGTAAACTGCCCGCCCTGGCCCGCCTCACCCAGGCCACCGAAGTCGCCGCTTATCGCCCCGAAGCGCCGGAGGAGGAAATGGTCAACGAGGCCAAGGGGGCGGTGGAGTCCTTACAAGAAGAAATGAAGCGATCACCGATAGACAATCGCTGACAGAAGAAAGAATCCTCAAAAAAATAACGTCAGGCCATCAATCGTAACAGACTCAGTCATCCAAAGCAGGGATATGAATCTTGCGTTGGCTTAACTGCTCTAACACTTGGCGCATTTCATTTGCTTTATGCGCAATCTGAATGTCTATATCC
>CAZDMM010000240.1:0-9542 GCA_964505845.1 uncultured Caldilineaceae bacterium | reverse complement strand
CTGGAACCAATACGTGGTTTTACGCGTGAAATGGGCTACCTATCGCTGCTGTTGGCCCCCATTGTGGTGCGGGAAAGGGTTTATGGCATGTTAGGAGCAGACTCGGTGGACGCCATCCGCCACTTCACCGAGCGCGAGGTTGCTTTTGTGCAGGCCATGGCCGACCAACTAGGCATTGCCATTGAGAATCGCCGTCTGCTGGCCGAAACCCAGGCGGCCCTGGCCCAGGTAGAAGCTACCCAGCGCCGTTACACCGTGCAAGCTTGGGAAAGCTACCTGGCCCAAAATAGAGACTTTAGTTGCGAGCAGGTGCGCGAGGGGGTTACGCCTTTGGGCGAAAATCTATTGCCCGAAATCAATCAGGCTATTGCCCTGGGCCGGCAGTCGGCCGCTCATAGTCACTCTTTGTTGGTTTCTTCTCCGGCAGACGAAGCAGCCTCCAGCCTGATTGTGCCCCTGGCGGTGCGCGGCCAAACCATTGGCGTTTTAGGCTTACAAGAAACCGAACCAAACGCAGCCTGGCTGCCGGAGGAGGTGGCCCTGGTAGAAGCCATTGCCCGGCAAATGGCTGAAGCAGCCGAGAGCCTGCGCCTGATTGATGAAACACAGCAGCGCGCCGCCCGTGAAAGACGGGTCAACGAGATTGGCGAGAAGATTCAAAGCGCCCAATCGCTGGAAGAGGCGCTCCAAATTGCTATCAAAGAAATTGGGTTAAGCCTGCAAGCGCCGCACACGATGGTTCAACTAGAGGTGTAGTGACGAGAACCGGATGAGCCGGCCTCATTAACAAGCGCCAGCAACTTTAGAACCGGCCCAATTGTGACTTTTGGGAAGATAATTTAAGTACCTTGAACCATTATTTTTAGTGGCTTTAGCCACTACCGGAAACCAGAATCTTGTAATATCTTATGAAGAAAGTTGAAAAGGGTTTGAAATGACTCAACCAACTTATCCCTTACTTAAGTTGTTTTTCCGGGGAGCAGCCAATTATACCCTGCGAACCAAGCTGATTGTGGTTTTTATCGTTATTACCCTGCTCTCAGTGGGTATTATTGCTTTTTGGGCTGAATATGCTAACCGGACCGCTTTAATCGAAGAAGTGGGAATTAATTTGAAAAGCCAGGCCGAAACAAAAGCCCTGGCTGTGGGCGATTTATTGGCCCGGCAGATTGACGTGTTACAAACCCTGAGTTCCAGCCGAGATATACCCATTGATGTGGAGCGCTTTAACGCTAATTTTGGTTACACGGATGATCAGGCAGCAATTCAAGCCCAGTTAGAAAAGCTGGATCAGGAGTGGCAGGCTGCCAAAGATGATGACATGTTGATCCACAGCCGCTTGACTACCCAACTTGCGGCAGAATTAAAAAAATTTCGCGCCACTTTTTCGGACCACACCGAACTTCTCATTACCAACCAGTATGGGGCGCTGGTAGCCGCCACTGGCCGCACCTCAGATTATAACCAGTCGGATGAAGCCTGGTGGCAGGCGGCTTATAACAACGGGCAGGGGGCTGTCTATCTGGGCGATGTTCCAGAATGGGATCAGAGTAGCGCTACCTTTGGTATGAACATCGCAGTGCCTATTTATAACCCTCAAGATAAAACTGTGCTTGGGATTCTTCGCTCCACCTACCGTTTGACCTCGCTGGTCAACTTTTTGGCATCTACAAGGTTAGAAACAAACCATAGCGACCTGATTCTACCTGGAGGCCAGATTCTCGCGCCGGACGCAAGCGCTCTTAAGCAGACTGATCCTGCTACGGCAGCGTACCTTCAGTCGTTAGAAGTTACACCCTATGCCCAATTTGTTTATGAGGGTGAACCTAACCTGGTAAGCCAGTCCCCTGTGGCCGCCATCACTGGCGAGCCGGCGATAGTCCGGCTGGGTTGGGTAGTGGTCTCCCATCAAAAGCTGACCGAAGCCCTGGCCCCGGTTGAAGTGCAGACCCGTACTATGGTGGTCATAGCCCTGGGTGTTCTGGTAGCCGTCATCGGTTTGGCGCTAATTTTAGGCCAGTGGTTGGCTAACCCGATTACCCGTTTAACGGCTGTGGCGCAGCAAATTGCCGCCGGTGATTTAGAGGCTCAAGCCCAAATTGAGTCTCAAGATGAAATCGGCCAGTTGGCCCAGGCTTTCAATAGTATGACCACCCAACTGCGCCAATTGATCGACTCCCTGGAAGATCAGGTGCATGAACGCACCAGTGAACTGGCCTTATCCCTGGAAATCGGCCAGCGGGCTTCAGCTATCAGAGATTTACCCCTCCTGCTGTCAACCATTACCGAGTTAATCCGGGACCGCTTTAGCCTCTATTACACTCAGATTTATTTTATGGACGATTTAGGGGAGAATTTGATCTTGAAGGCCGGCACGGGGGCTGTAGGTGAAACTTTGCTGGCACGCCATCACCAAATTCCGGTGGGCGAAGGCTCCATCGTCGGGTGGGTGGCCGCCACCGGCAAATCGGTAGTGGTGCCCCATACCGAAACCAGCGAGATTCATAAACCCAACCCTCTCTTACCCAATACTCGCTCAGAGCTAGCCGTTCCCTTGATAGTTGAAGGGCAGGTGATTGGGGTGCTGGATATGCAGGCCGATCGTCCTAATATCTTTGTTTTGAGCAGCGTCACCGTGTTTGAAGCTTTGGCCACCCAATTAGCCAATTCAATTGACAGTGTGCAGCAGTTTGCCCTGGCCCAGGCCGCCCAGCGTAAAGCTGAAGAGGCGGTTCAACAGTTGACTCGCCAGAGTTGGGCAGAAAAGTTAGCGGCGCACAAAGGGAGTTTAGGTTTTGCTTACAACCTTTCAACCATAACGCCCCTTGCTCCGGTAAGCCGGCCTGCGCCACAGCGCGCCGCCAGCCAGTCTTTGCCCGCCCTAAATAGCCTGGTAACCCCACTGGTGGTGCAAAATCAAGCGGTGGGCCGGTTGGCGGTTGCGGCTCCGGCCAATAAACAGTGGTCAGGTGAAGAGCAAGCCTTTGTTAATGCGGTGGCCCAGCAATTGGCCCAAAAGGCTGAAAATTTACGCTTGTTTGAGCAAACCCAACAACGGGCTGCCCGTGAACAACTGGCCCGCCAGATTTCCGATAAGGTGCGGGCCAGCCGCGACATTGAGAGCGCCCTCAAAACAGCAGCCGAGGAATTGGCTAAAGCTTTGGGCGCCGCTCAAGCTGCTGTGAAATTGCGTTTAGCCCCTGAGGTTGAGCCTGATGATCAGGCTGCTTCAAAAAGTAACGGGGGAGTGGAAGCATGAACATGAGCACTGCCAGTGACCAGAAAAAAAGTAAAGCTGAATTGCTGCAAGAGCTGGCCCAATTGCGCCAGGAATTAACCCATCTCAGGGCCTTTTCAGAAGTAACAGTAGAAGGGATTGTGCTGCACGAAAAGGGCCTCATCCTGGAAGTTAATGAAGCCTTGACTCGACTCATCGGCTTTCAGCGGGCCGAGATGTTAGGCCGGCCGGTGTTTGATTTCTTGGCCCCTGAATGTTGGGATACGGTTCGCCGCCACGTTCAGAATGGCTATGATAAACCTTATGAAAGCCTGCTGCTTCACAAAAACGGCGCTAAAATCCCGGTAGAATTTTTGGGTAAAAACTATTTTTATCAAGGCCGTGAAGTGCGCGCCACCGCCGTGCGCGATATTAGCGAGCGTAAACTGGCCGAAACACAGTTGCAGCAAAATCAACAGCGGCTTGAACTTGTGATGGAAGCGGCCGGCCTGGGCGCCTGGAGTCTTAACCCTCAAACCGGTGAGGATATTGTAGATGAACGGGCCGCGGCTATGCTGGGTTACACCGTGGCCGAAGTTGAGCCGCATATTAGCTGGTGGGATGAACGAACCCACCCGGAGGACGCAGCCCACGCCCAAGAAGTCTGGAACGCGCATGTTAAAGGCCAAACACCCTTTTATGAGTGTGAATATCGTGTGCGGGCCAAGTCGGGTGACTGGGTTTGGATTTTGGACCGCGGTAATATTATCGAGCGAGACCAAAACGGCCAACCGCTCCGCGTGGTAGGTACTCACCTTGATATTACCCGGCGTAAGCAGGCCGAAGAAGCCTTCCGCAAAAGCGAAGCCATCAATCGCGCCCTTTTTGAGGCCATGCCAGATTTGATGATCCGGCTCAACCGGGCCGGCACTTATCTGGACTTTAAAGTCCCCCCTGGCTTTGATACCCCCATCTCTGCCCATGAAACGGTGGGTAAAAACGTGGCTGAGATACTGCCCCCCGAATTGGCCCAACAACGGCTGCACCAGATAGAGCAAGCCCTGCAAACGGGTGAAGTGCAGGTGGCCGAGTACCAGCTTAAACTGCCGCATGGCATCCAGTACGAAGAAGCTCGGATTGTGCCGGCCGGCGAAGATGAGGTTTTGGCAATTGTGCGTGATATTACCGAACGTAAGCGCGCCGAGCAGATGATTATTAGGCAGCAGGACTTATTAAGCAAGATTATTGATATTTTGCCGGTAGGCGTGATTGTTAAAGATGTCCAGGACGATTATCGCTTTACCATCTGGAACCGCAAAATGGAAGAGATGTTTGGCGTTAAGCGTGAAGAAATGCTGGGCAAGACCGATTATGACTATTCTCCCCACGACCAGGCAGATTCTTACCGCCAAACAGACATGGCCGTGATGGAGGGCGGCCAAATTATTGAGGTGCCGGTTGAAGAAATCACCACGGCTCAGGGGACGCGTTTAGCCCATAGCGTTAAACTCCCCATATATGATAGCCAGGGCAAACCGCAGCTTTTGCTGGCTACTCTGGAAGATATTACCGAACGCAAGCAGGCGGAACAGACCATCGCTCGCCAGCGCGAACTATTAAACAAAATTATTGATAACTTGCCTGTCGGCGTGTTTGCCAAGGATGCCCAGGATGATTATCGCTTTACCATTTTTAATGCCAAAATGGAAGAGATGTTTGGCATCCAACGCCAGGATATGTTGGGCAAAAATGATTACAATCTATTTGCCGACAAAAAAGAGGCTGATAGTTACCGCCAAATGGATATTTCTGTCATGGGCGGCGGCCAGGTGGTTGATATCCCCGTAGAAGTAGTGACCACCCAACGTGGAACAATGTTGTCACATACTACCAAAGTGCCAATCTATGATAACCAGGGACGGCCGCAGCTTTTGTTGGGCGTTTTGGACGACATCACTGAACGCAAGCAGTCGGAAGAACAGTTGCGGCAAAACGAAGCTCTCCTGCGCACCATTATCGACTCCACCCCGGACTGGATTTTCATAAAAGACCAAAATCATCGCTATCGCTTGGTCAACCAAAGTTATGCAGCTTCGATGCATTTGTCGCCCGAAGATTTTGTGGGCAAAAATGATTTGGACATCGGTTTTCCTGAAGATATTGTGAGGGGCAACCCGGCTAAGGGGATTCGGGGTTTTTGGGCCGATGACCGTGCAGTAATGGACAGCGGCGAAACCAGGGTTGTCCCTGAAGAGCCGGCGGTGGTAGACGGACAACCGGTCTGGTTGAGCACGATCAAAGTGCCGCTGCGCGACGTAAAGGGTCAAGTTTGGGGCGTGTTGGGTTTTGTCCAAGATATCACCGAGCGCAAACAAACCGAGCAGGCGTTGCGGGCCGTAGTTGAAGGTACGGCGGCGGCCACCGGAGATCAATTCTTCCGCTCCCTGGTGCAGGCCATGGCCGCCGCTTTAGAGATGAAATATGCCTTGGTGACTCAACTGGATGCGAAGGCTAACCGCGCTCGTACCTTAGCCTTTTGGGGCGGCGTTGATTTCCGTCCTAATATTGAATATGGACTGGAAGGCACGCCCTGTAAAAATGTGCTTGCCGGCCATATAGGCGTCTACCCCAGCCGGGTGCAACAGCTTTTCCCACAAGTTCAGGAATTGCTGGCCTTAAAGGCCGAAAGTTATCTGGGGGTACCTCTGTTTGGCTCAACCGGGCAGGTGCTGGGCCATTTGGTGGTTATAGACGAAGCGCCTATACGGAATGAAGAACAGCGCAAATCATTTTTGCAGATTTTTGCGGCGCGCGCTGGCGCTGAATTGGAACGTTTGCAAACGGAAGAAGCCCTCCGCGCCAGCGAACAACGCCTGGCGCTGGCGATGGAAGGTGTTCAGGACGGCGTCTGGGAGTGGGATCTGCAAAATGGCACGATGTATTGGTCGCCTCGCGTCAAAGCAATGCTGGGCTATAACGAGGATGAGATTGAGCCAACCCCCACCACCTTTGACGCCCTTACCCACCCTGATGATCGAGAGCGGGCGGCTGCGGCCCTTGAAGCGCACCTCAAGCATAGAGTCCCTTATGATGTAGAAACACGGTCTTTGACCAAATCAGGCGAGTACCGCTGGTTTCGAGACCGGGGCCAGGCGGTTTGGGATGAGGCCGGCAACCCCATCCGCATGAGCGGCGCTACCACCGATATTACCGAACGCAAGCAGGCCGAAGAAGCATTGCGGGAGAGCCGGCAAAGGCTTGATCTGATTCTGCAAGGGGCTAACCTGGGCACCTGGGATATCAACCCCCAAACCGGCGAGGGGCAGGTGGATGAGCGGGCCGTAGCCATGTTAGGCTATGCCTTTGATGAGGTTAACCCGCACCTCGGTTGGTGGGCCGAGCAGACTCACCCGGACGATTTGCAGCAGGCTCGGGAGCGATGGGACGCCCACATTGAAGGCAGCACTTCTTTTTATGAGTGCGAATACCGTTTGCGCACCAAATCCGGTGAGTGGAAATGGGTGCTGGACCGCGGCCAAATTGTAGAGCGAGATAAAAATGGCCTACCTCTGCGGGTAGCCGGTACCCACCTTGACATCACCGAGCGTAAGCTGGTAGAGGAAACTTTACGGACCAATGAGATCAGGAATCGAGCTTTATTAAATGCTATCCCGGATTTGATTATCCACCTGAGCAAAGATGGAACTTACTTGGATGTCAAAGCAGCCAGGGGGTTTGCTTCTATTACCCCGCTTGAAGACATGCTAGGCCGAACTATCTTTGAGATGCTGCCGCCGGACATGGCTCAACGACAGTTGTCTTACATCACCCAGGCGTTACAGACCAGCGACATTCAAAACTATGAGCAACAATTGGTACGGGAAAACCGGCAGGTGTATGAGGAAGTTCGGATAGCTCCCAGCGGGGACGATGAAGTCGTCATGATGATCCGCGACATCACCGAGCGCAAACAGGCTGAAGAGGAACGGGCGCGGCTCCTGGCCGAGGTTGAAGCCGCCTATCGCCAATATGTGCGCCGGGAATGGACGCAGTTTTTGCAGGAGCGTCCGCAAATGCAGCAGGTAGTATACCAGCCGGCTCATTTGCCCACCCCGCCGGCCCCGGATAAACTGGTCAACGTTGAAGCCGAGGTTTTGCGAGAAGGCAAAACAAAAGCCCTCGCTCCGGTTAAGGACAATGGTCACTCTACCGAACCCGCTATTGTAGCGCCGCTCTCTTTGCGAGGCCAGGTGATCGGCGCGCTCAGCCTGCAAGATATTGACCCGGACCGCACCTGGACGGCGGAAGAAATTGCCCTGGTCGAAACGGTTTCAGAGCAGTTAGCCCTGACCCTGGAAAACCTGCGCCTCTTTGAAGACACCCAACGCTCGGCCTGGCGAGACCAGGTAGTGAGCGAAACTACGGCTAAAGTTTGGTCTGCTGCGCAGATAGAAGAGGTTTTAAAAACTGCGGTGGCGCAATTGGGCGACAAGCTCCGTGCTTCGGAGGTGGTGATACGGTTGGGGACGGAAGCAGAGTTCGGTGATCTGGATGGTAATGATAGAGGAGCTTAAAATGTCCGGAAGAGTCAATTTTAATCCAATACTAAAGATTCGTGTGATAAGAAGTCATCTCAACCCATTTATCATCTTACTGGCGATTTTATGTTTCACGCTCCTGGGGGCTTGTAGTGCGCCTACCCCCCCGCCAACGCCCACGCCGCCGCCTCTGGCCGAAAAACTGGTTTTATATAACTGGGCAGGTTATATGCCCCAGGTTGTCCTGGATGCCTTTACGGCCGAGTACGGCGTTAAGGTAGATTACCAGGTTTATGAGACCCAGGAAGAAGCGGTTGAAAATATGAAAGCCGGCCAGGTGTACGATGTGGTGGTCATGGGCAATGAATTCATTCCGACATTGGTAGCGGAGGGCCTTTTGGCCGAAATAGACCGCTCCCAGATACCTAACTTTAAAAATATCTCACCTAGCTTCCGCAACTTGGCCTATGATCCCGGCAACCAACATACGGTACCCTTTCTCTGGGGTACCACCGGCCTGGTGGTGCGCAGTGATTTGGTTGAACAGCCCGTCACCCGTTGGGCCGACCTGTGGGATGATCGCTACGCCGGTCGAGTGGCTATCTGGCCTATCCAGGGTCAAATGATCGGCATTGCCCTCAAGTCGTTAGGCTATTCGGTTAACTCGGTGGAGCCGACCGAATTGGAGGCAGCCCTGGCTCGGTTGGTGGAGCTTAAGCCCCACGTAATTCTGTGGGATAACGCAACGGCTAGCATCATCCCGGCGCTGACCAGCGGCCAGGCCGTGATAGGAGTGGGCTGGGCTTTTGATGCAGTCACGGGACGAGAGGAGAATGAGGCGATTGTTTACGTTTTACCCAAAGAAGGCTCTATCTTATGGGGCGATAACTTGGTTGTCTCGGCCAACAGCCCTCACAAATATACGGCCCAGCTATTTCTTGACTTTATCCTGCGGCCGAGCATTAGTGCCCAGATTGTCAATGAGCTTTACTATGCCAGCGCCAACCAGGCCGCCCAACCCTTCATTGATCCCGAAATTCTAAAAGATCCGCTGATATTCCCCCCGGCTGAGGCTTTGCAAAAGGCTGAAATCGGCCAGCCGCTGACTCCGACAGGGCAAAAGCTGTGGGATGATATCTGGGCCCGTTTTATGGCTGAAACTCAACCCATAGTCAAATGAGAGAACTAAGTAAGTGTCCAAAAACAACTTGTGGATTTTAAGGGGAAAAACCGGGACAAATCCACAAGTTAAAAACGGACGATTACTAAGCGCCTTGGTATCCTCTTCACGACTTTTCAAGGCGACAGGAGTTATATGATGAAAACATCAACTACCTTAAGATCAGTTTTAGCTAGACAGATAAAACCGGAATATCAGCCGGTGGTAGCTAGCCTGTGGCTTATCTTAATCGCCACCTGGCTGGCGGCCTGCGGTAGCCTCACCCCATCGCCGCTAATCCCCACCCCACCGCCTCTGGCCAAAGAGCTGATTTTTTACAATTGGGCGGACTATATGCCCCAAACTGTCCTGGACGCCTTTACGAAAGAATCTGGGGTGAAGGTGACCTATGTAACCTACGACTCGGCTGAGGAAGCCGTGGCCAATATCCGGGCCAACAAAATATACGATGTGGTCGTGTTAGAAAATGAGTTTATCCCAGATCTGATCACCGCCGGTCTCCTCACTGAAATCAATTATGCGAATATCCCAAACTTCGATCACATTAGCCCCAGCTTTAAGAACCTGGCCTATGACCCTAAAAACAAGCATACTGTCCCTTACAATT
>CAZDMM010000239.1:0-9630 GCA_964505845.1 uncultured Caldilineaceae bacterium | reverse complement strand
GGTGAGTAGTAATTGGTAAATGGTAATTGGTAATTCCATCTCCAATCTCTAATTACCAATCTCCAATAACCAATCACCGCTTACCCCCAAGAGAGACCCCGTGGACCCATACAATCTCAACCTCGAACAACTAACCTACATCCAGAGTGAAAACGAATTCAACCGGGCCAAATGGAAAGGCTTTTTGGAAACCATGCTAGGCTTGATTACCGGCCACAACATGCACCTGCTTTCCTTTGACGAAGTCGCCCGCAAGCTCAATTTAAAAGATGCCATTTACCTGGGCTTGCGAGAAATTCCCCTGGCTAATATCGTGGGCAGCACCGGCCGCTACACCGATTTTACCCGCCATTTTCTCCCCCGCGGCAGCGACCAGCGCGACAAAGAGCGCTGGCGTAAAATCTACACCCTGGCCGTCACCGGCAAAGGTTTTCCACCGATTGACGTTTATAAGATTGACCAGGTTTATTTTGTCAAAGATGGTAACCACCGCGTCTCGGTGGCCCGCAAATTGGGCTGGGATACCATCCAGGCCCACGTGACCGAACTGCCCACCCCCATCTCCCTCTCGCCCGATGTCGAACCGGATGAACTGCTGCTCAAAGAGGAGTGCGCCTACTTCTTGGAGCGCACCCACCTGGACCGGACGCGGCCTGACTCCAAACAGCACATTGACTTTACCGAGCCCAGCGGCTATGAGCGGCTGCTCCGCCACATCGAGCTGCGCCGGGTGCTGCTGGAAAAAGAGCGCGGCCAACCTTTGGATGCCGACCCCGACGCCTCATTTCACCTGGCCGCCGCCGATTGGTACGATCACGTTTACCTGCCCATGCTCGAAACGGTGCGGCAGATGGATGTTATCAAACATTTCCCCGGCCGCTCCGAATCCGACCTGTACATGTGGCTGATCAAGCATCAAGCCGCCTTGCGGGAGCATCACAACTTTGACCAGGTGGAACTGCCCGAAAGTGTGGATGAGTTTTTGCGCTCTTTGGAAGAAAGCAAGTAAGGGTGAGTGACCCTGGTAGACCGGGCCAAAGCCGGCTCGCCGGAGCATCGCCTAACGCGGCTGCTACGTTTTTGGCCTGGGCTGCCGCAGCGGCTACAGCAATTCTTGTCTAATACCTTCCCGGAAGCTCTAAAGCTTCCGGGAAGGCCCACTGCGTGACCCCCAAATCTTTAGCATTTTCTCACCCTTTATTCCGCCAACCGGCCCAAAGTATGCTATACTTGCCATCTTAGAGTATAGTTTCTTGGAGTGCTTTTGCACCCCAAGTTTTCATCACAAGTTCGTGCTGACGCTCAAGGAAACATACACTTGCCATCCACTCAACCATTACCCCTGATTCAATTACAAAATATCACCAGGCGTTTTCCCGGCGTGGTTGCCAACGACGGCATCTCGTTGGCCCTGTGGGGCGGTGAAATCCACACTCTGCTCGGCGAAAATGGGGCCGGCAAATCCACCCTGCTGAATATCCTCTCCGGTATGCTTCAGCCGGATGAGGGCCAAATTTGGGTGCGGGGCCGGGAGGTCAAGCTGACTTCCCCCCAGGCGGCGCTTAAGCAGGGCATTGGCACGGTGTACCAGCATTTCACCCTGGTTCCCACCCTGTCGGTGTTGGAGAATATTATACTGGGCGCCGAAAGCGGCTGGCTGCTGGATTTGGGCCGGGCCGAACAACGGCTGCAAACCTGGCTGGGGGATTTTGGCCTGCCGGTGGCGCCAGGGGTTGAAGTCCGGCACCTGTCGCTGGGGCAGCAGCAGCGGGTCGAGATCATCAAGGTGTTGTATCGCGGTTCTCAGGTGCTGCTGCTGGATGAGCCAACCTCGGTATTGACGCCGCCGGAGGTGCAGGAGTTGTTTGCCATGCTGCGCCGCCTGACCGCCAGAGGTGTGGCCGTGGTCTTTATCAGCCACAAATTGGACGAGGCCCTGGCCATCAGCGACCGGATTACCGTGCTGCGCCAGGGGCGTCAGGTGGGACGCCTGGAGCCGGACGAACTGCGCCGGGAAAGCCGGGAGCTTATCACCGGGCGCATTGTTAAGCTGATGTTTGGCGACGGATCGTCTCAAATTTTAGGAGAGGGCAGAAACCTGGGGCACGTAGCCAGCGATGAAAACCCCTCACCCCGTCGCTGGCGCGACACCCCAAAAGGGGAGAGGGGCGCAGGCGAGAGTCCCCTCTCCCCCTGGGACGCTTTGCGCGCCGGAGGCGGGGTTAGGGTGAGGGCGATTTACGAAGGAGAGTCGGACAGGCCAGAAAGCCTGTCTCGTCAGCCTGAAAAAACTGTTCCACTTTGTACCCTGGAGCACATCTCCGTCCGCAGCAACCGGGGCGCCCTGGCGGTGCGGGAGGTCAATTTGAGCCTGTACGCCGGTGAAATTTTTGGCCTGGCCGGGGTGGACGGCAACGGTCAAAAGGAATTGGCCGAAGTGATGGCCGGGCAGCGGCGGGCCGCCAGCGGACGGGTGATAGTGGCCGGGCATGATGTGACCAATCGGGGTGTGGCGGCGGTTGAGCAGGCCGGCCTGGGGTATGTAACCGATGAACGCCTGGCTGAAGGAACCGTGCCGGCTTTGAGCCTGGCCGAGAATTTGGTTTTGAAAGGATTCCGCCAGCCCCCTTTCTCCCGCTGGACGGTTTTGAAACGTAAAGTGATGGCTGCCCACGCCGAGCGCCTGGTGCAGCAGTTCAAAATCAAGGCGGCTCACGTTTGGGTGCAGGTGGGCACGCTCTCCGGCGGCAATGTGCAAAAGCTGCTGCTGGCGCGAGAATTGGCCGCCGCGCCCAGGGTGCTGGTGTGCAGCCAGCCCACCCAGGGCCTTGATGTCATGACCACCCAATTTGTGCTGCAAACGCTGCGGGCGCAGGCCGACCAGGGGGCCGCCATTTTGCTGATTTCTTCGGAGTTAGAGGAACTTTTGGCCCTGAGTGACCGGCTGGGCGTGATGTACAACGGTCGCCTGCAAGAAGTGGCGCTGCCAGACCGGGCAAACCGGGAAAAAATTGGTCGTTTAATGTTGGGAGTTGCCGGGTGAGCTGGTTAACCTGGCGTCCTTTCTTAAGTTCCGCCCTGGCGGTTCTGGCCGCCCTGGGGGTCGGAGCGATTTTTTTGGGGCTGTCCGGCCAGGACCCGCTGGCAGCTTATGGGGTGCTGTTCAGCCGCGGGCTGAGCAGCAGCTTTGGTGTCACGGAAACGTTGATCAAACTGGCTCCGCTGCTGCTGGTCGGTGCGGGTCTGTTGGTTGCTCTGAAGGCCGGGGTGTGGAATATTGGGGTGGATGGGCAGTTTTTGGCCGGAGCCAGCCTGGTGGGGATTTTTGCCCCGCAGTTGGCTGGCGCGATGCCCCCGGCTTTGCTGTTGCTCCTGTGCGCTCTCATCGGTTTTGCCGGTGGGCTGCTGTGGGGCCTCATCCCGGCGCTGCTGCGGGTGCGTTACGGCCTCAATGAAATCATCACCACTATTATGATGAATTATGTGGCCGTTTATCTGACCGGCTGGCTGGTCAAAGGGCCGTTCCGAGACCCCGGCGTGGTGGCTCCGCAGATGCCGCTCATCCCGCTGGAAGACCGCCTGCCGCTGCTGCCTTTTACCCGGATCCATATCGGTTTGCTGGCGGGCCTGCTGGCGGTGCTGCTGGTTTACCTGATGTTCCGCTACAGCACGGTAGGCTTTGCCCTGACGGTGCTGGGGCAGAACTACCGGGCGGCCGGGCACGCCGGCCTGCCGGTCAACCGGCTGACTCTGGCCGCCCTGCTGGTGAGCGCCGGGCTGGCCGGGCTGGCCGGGGCTAACGATGTGCTGGGCGTCAAAGGGTTGTTCCAGGGCGAGTGGAATCCTGCCTATGGCTTGACCGGCTTTGCCCTGGTCTTTTTGGCCCGGCTGAACGGCCTGTGGCTGATTCCGGCCGGGTATCTGCTGGCTTTTTTGGATTTTGGCGGGGAGTTGATGGCCCGCACCGCCCAGATTCCGGCCTTTTACGTGCCCATGCTGGAAGGCTTGATACTGATCTTTTTGGCCGTTGGCAGCGCCCTGGAGCGAAAATATTTAAAACGCGAGGCCAAGCTATAAATCTCACTCTGAGTCTTTACGGAACTGAGCGGTCGTAAAACGTAAAACGTGATGGTCTTTTGATGCCACATCATAAAATCCTTATGTTTGACCGGCAGGGCTACAAAAAGATAGCCCTCTGGGTCAGTTTGCACTTTACGCTTTCTCGATTGATGTTTTTGTGAAGCGATAATCTATATGTCCACCTTTCCCCTTCAAAATTTTATTACGATATTACTCAGCGCCGGACTGGTGGCGGCGGTGCCTCTGCTGTTGGCCGCCCTGGGCGAAACCCTCACCGAGCGGGCCGGCTTGCTGAACCTGGGCCTGGAAGGGTTGATGTTGTTGAGCGCCTTCAGTAGTTTTGTGGTCGCCTTGAAGACGCAAAGCATCGTGGCCGGCCTGTTCGCCGGCACGCTCACCGGGTTGTTGCTGGGCCTGCTCTTTGGCTATTTGACCATTACCCTGCAAGTAGACCAGGTGATGGTGGGCCTGGGGCTGACCATTTTTGGCGGCGGCTTGACCGGCTTCCTCTTCCGCGACTTTTACGGCCAGCAGTTTCCTACCCTGGCGGTCAGCCTTAAAAAAGCGGCGCTGCCGCTGTTGAGCGACCTGCCTATTCTCGGCCCGGCGTTGTTTCAACAGCCGCCCCCCGTTTACCTGGCCTGGGGCCTGGTGGTCATTTTTGCCTTGATGCTGACCCGCACCCGCTTTGGCCTGGAGGTGCGCGCCGCCGGAGAGAACCCCCTGGCCGCCGATGTCGCCGGGGTCAACGTCTTTCGGGTGCGTTACCTGGCGGTCATCATCGGTGGGGCGATGGCCGGGCTGGGCGGCGCGTTCCTGTCGGTGGGCGACCTCAACTTTTTTGTACCGGGGATGACGGTGGGCCAGGGCTTTATCGCCATTGCCCTGGCGATGCTGGGCCAGTGGCGGCCCTATCGAGTCTTTATCGGGGCGGTGCTGTTTGGGCTGCTGCGCTCTCTGGCTACCGGCTTGCAAATTGTAGGGGTAGACGCCCGCCCGGAGTTTATCCTGATGCTGCCCTACCTGGGGATTATTATCGCCCTGGTTATCCTGGCGGGCCGAGCCAAGCTACCGGCGGCGCTGGGCGTACCGTATGAGCGGGGGAGAAAGTGACACCAACTGCCTTATCAAGCACCATATGTTTTGGGTGTGACCAAAATGAGTTGCAATTGGGGTAGTAAAGCCCCTTGTGGGCGTTTGTAAAGCCTAAAACGGGCACAAGGCCCTATACTACAACTCAAATTGGTCACACCCATATGTTTTACCGCAGAGGGCGCAGAGAACGTGGAGATTCTAATCAGAGAAATCTTTGCGACCTCGGCGTGCTCGGCGGTAATTTTTGGTCTTTGGCTATACAATTGAGATGAAATGAATTTACGGCACAATAATCGTCACCTTATCCACCGCTGCGGCCAGGCTGCGCGTATCCGGCGAGGGGCCGAGGCGCAGATAGGCCGTGCCGCTGCTGCCTGCCGTCGCTGACAAAGCGGTTCCCGCCGGCGCGCCTTTGACCCCGATGGCTGAAAAGGGCGGGGTCAGGGAGCCGGTGCTCAGGCCGAGGGTTTGCAGGCTGGCCCAGGTCTCTGCATCAAAAAAAGTTGTCGCATCCACGCCCTGGGTGGCGAGCGCCACAAGCTGGCCGTCCGGTATCTCCTGAATAAACTGCCTCAGCGCCGCCGCCTCATAAGCGTTGGCGGCGGTATCGAAGCCCCGGCTGGCGATAACCCGGCCCGTGTCGGGGGCCAGCACCGCTACATTCACCCCACGCCGGTGCGCCGAAGCATCCTCCGCCGCTGGCCCAAACCCCACCGTGATAAAAGCAAAATCACTGCCGCTGTTGACCTCCACATCCACCGGGGTGGTAACTCCTGTTTGCCCAATGGCGGCAGCGGCGGGCAAAACCTGGCGCGGTTGGGCAGTGTGGTCAAAATGTAGGGTCAGCCGGTTCAGGCCGTCCAGCAGCGCAGCGGCGGGAAGAACTGCCTCAATGGATTGCCAGCCTTCGAGGAGAGGGTAGCTGCCGGCCAAAAGTTGGTCGTTTAATTGCAGCCTGACCGTTTGAGCAGGCATGCCGGGGTAGGCAAAGGGCGCAATGTGCAGCGAGAGCCGGCGTTCGCCGCCGCCTTGCGCCGGGAAGAAGATGACCGCTTCTGCCGCAGTGGCCCAATTGGCCGTCGCGCCGAACACTTCCTCGTTGCCGGCCCAGCCTTCGCCGCGGTAGGGGTCGCTGCGCCAATCGCCAAAATCCAGGGCCAGCGGGTTGGGCAGCTCCGCCGGCTGCACCGCAAAAGCCTGCACGCCGGGCGACTGGTACACCGGCCGGGGTTGGTGGGGGATCAAATCAAGGGCCAGCTTACGCGTCGCCTCATACGTATCTTCGTAGGGTTTTCGCTGCGGTATCGGCTCGTGGATGACCAGGTATTTGACGTGGTAAAGAGTCATCAACTCGGCGGCCTGCTCACGGGCGCGCTGCAAGGTGGTCTCATCCACCGGGCGATACAGTTCGGCCTCGGTCAAGGCTTTGAAAAGAGGAATGTTGGCGTAGTAGTCAAACTTGAAGGCCGGGTTGCGAGAGGTGTTGCCGCCCAGCATGGGGCGCAGGTGGGCCGATTGGTAATACTCCAGTTGGGTTTGCTCGGCCCCCAGCGTGCCGTAGCTGTTGCGCCAGCCCAGCGGGAGTTGCAGCAGCGTAAAATTGCCCGGTTCCGCCCCGATTTGCCGGTAAACATCGGGAATCCGGGCATCGGTGAGCGGCAGCGGCACGCTGACCTGGTCGAACAGGAGGAGGGCGAGGAGGAAAGCGTGAAGCGTGAAGCGTGAAGCGTAAAGCGTAAAGCGTGGTGCGTAGTGCGTAGTGCGTAGTGCGTGCGCTTTGTGTGCCTTTGGCGGCGTGATGCGTGATACCTGATACCTGACACCTGACACCTGACACGTGATACGTGACACTGCAAAACCTGCCAGCACCGCCAGGGCCAGCGTCAGGGGGATGCCGAAGCGGTTGGGGACGCGGTTGGCGTTGATGAGGGGCACATAGTGCAGCAGGGCAAAGGGCATGGGGAAGGTCACGTCCAGGCCGTCGAGGTTGAAGCGGTTTTGACTGTTGATGGTCAGCAGCGGGCCGAGGCTGAGCACGGCAAAGATGAGGGCGCTCCACAGCCACACCCGCCCGGCTTTCCGATTGGTTAAAAAGCCGAGCAGGGCCAGGGCCAGAATGCCATAGCCCAGAAAGAGGGTGTTGACATCGCTGAAGCGGCCCCTACCTTCGATGACGGCCCGCAGTTCGGCCAGCCACTCGCCGCTGTAAAGGGGATGCAGCGGGGTCGGCGTGACCAGTCCGGCCAGGTCGGCGCTGAGTTTGACCCCTTCGCCCCAGCCCGGCTCGGCGTAGGCGGGATTGAGAAAGTCGGGCAGCACGGCCAGGAGGAAGGGCGCGGTCAGCAGGAAGGCGGTCAGACCGATGGGGATGAGGCGAAGCAGCAATGAAGCGACGCGAAGCGAGCGAAGGGGAGCGGGGGAGCGGGGGAGCGGGGGAGCGAAATGAGCCTCGCTGATTCGCCCATTCGCTGATTCGCCCATTCGCTGACTCGCTGATTCTGCAATGAACAGAATCAATGTGATAAACAGCAGAAATACGCTAAAGGTCAGTTCCGCGTAGAGACAGAAGGCGGCAAAGAGTCCGGCCAGCAGGCTGTTTTTCCAGCCGCCGCCCCGCAGGGTTTTGAGCAAAAACAGAGTATAAAAGGGAAACCACTGGATGGTCACAAAGTTGTAGTGGCCCAGGGCCAGGTACATCATCCGGCTGGCGGAAAAGGCGTAGACAGCCCCGGCAGCGAAAGAGGCCAAATAATTGTCAATTGTCAATTGTGAATGGTCAATGGTCAATGAAGATGGGCTAATCCCGGTTGGCGGTTGGCGGTCAGTGGTCAGTCCCCAGGACACCCGGAAGGGGTGTGGTCTCCGGTCTCCGGTCTCCGGTCTTGAGAGGAGATAACGCGTCAGGAGAAACATGCCGTAGGCGCTGGAGAGGTAGGAGAAGATGAGGGTCAGGTTGCTGGCCAGAGGCAGGGAGAGGGCCAGTTGCAGCGGCAGGCCAAAAGCGGCGTTGAACAGGTTGAAGGTATAGGTGGTTAAGCGGATACCCAGGGGAAAAAAGAGGTGGTTCGTTTCCAGGGGCGTTTGGCCCAGGGTGAGCAGGCTGTGTTTGAACCACCACATATTCCAGATGAAGGTGTACTCATCAAAGGCCCAGGTGGCCTCGCCGGGGACGCGGCTAGGCAGGTGAGCAGCCAGCGGCCAGGTGAGGAGCAGAGTTAACAGCAGATACAGGCCGATGACGATGAGATGGCGACGATATGTGTAGCTCATGCAGCCCCATCATACCACGAATGGGGCTACTCAGAAAATAATTTAAGGGGTCACATTAGTTTTTGAAGATGATTTGAAGCAAATCCCCAAGAAGTTCATAGATTTTTTGTAGTTTTTATGTTATAATGTGCTGAATTAGGGATGTAAGCTAAGTTCAAATCCAACCTGGACTTTCTTAATCTGTTTGCCATACTACCTCACCTCAGTCATCGAATTACCGCACTCTTAGTGACATCCTTAGTTGTTTTTAATTTTCCCCGCCTGTATACGCGCAACGTGAGTCAATAACACAAACCTATACTCATTCCGCTAGGCTCTGATGATGTTTATACATAGTAAAGAGCTAACCTTTATGTCTATTTCTCCAATAGCGGAGTATTTGCTCCTGATTGAAAAATTCGAGATGAGGACAGCAGGGTATGGAAAATCTTATCGGTAAAACGCTAGGGCCGTATGAGATCAGAGAGAAAATAGGCGAAGGGGGTATGGCCCAGGTTTTCAAAGCTTACCAGCCCAGCCTGAATCGCTTTGTAGCCCTCAAGGTTCTATCTCCCACCACGGCTGAAAAAAAGGGCTTTACCGAGCGCTTCCAGCGGGAAGCTTATTCGGTAGCTCGCCTGCATCATCCTAATATTTTATCGGTGCATGACTTTGGGGTACAGGGTGATTACAATTACATTGTTATGCACTATGTGGAGCATTCCACCACTTTAGGTTATTTGATTAAAGCACAAACTCCCCAGGATAAGTTACTTGATTATCTCATCCAGGTGGCCGATGCGCTAAACTATGCCCACGAACAGGGGATCATTCACCGTGATATCAAGCCCAGTAACATTCTGATTGAGGGTAAGTGGGCTTTACTCAGTGATTTTGGCCTGGTCAAGATGAGTGAATCTGTGACCCAATTGACCGGCACCGGCTTTACTATGGGCACCCCGGCTTACATGTCGCCAGAGCAGGTGGATGGCATCCACGTAGACCATCGCACCGATATTTATGCTTTGGGGGTTATTCTTTTCCAGATCCTCACCGGCAAAATCCCTCACGATGCCCCCACTCCGGCCGGTATCTTTGTCAGGCGTAAGACGGAGCCTGTGCCTTCACTACGGCTCATTAAGCCCGAAGTCTCCAAAAGTCTGGAGCAAGTTACGTTGCGTTCGTTAGCGATGAACCCTGATGAGC
>CAZDMM010000238.1:0-9635 GCA_964505845.1 uncultured Caldilineaceae bacterium | reverse complement strand
CTGTTACCGGCGACCGGGCCATGCTGCGGCTGGTACTGGTCAATCTGCTCTCTAACGCGTTAAAATTCACCCGTAGCCGTCCCCAGGCAGAAATCGAGTTGGGCTGCCTGCCTGCCCAGGGTGGCGAAACGGTGGTGTTTGTGCGCGATAACGGCGTCGGCTTTGATATGGCTTACGCCGACAAGCTGTTTGGCGTCTTTCAACGTTTACACCGGGCCGATGAATTTGAAGGCACCGGCATTGGGCTGGCCAATGTCCGCCGGATTATCCAGCGGCATGGCGGCCGAACCTGGGCCGAAGGCAAAGTGAACCAGGGGGCCACCTTTTATTTTTCGCTGCCGGCGTCAAGCTAACCCAAAAAACGGCCAGGTCTATCAAAAATATGAGGCATAGTCAGGAGGCCGCCCTATGGAAACCCTCAAGCACATCCTGTTGGTTGAAGATGATCCAAACGATCTTGAGCTAACCCTCAACGCCCTGGAAGAATATAGCCTGGCCAACGAAATTGTGGTGGCCCGCGACGGGGCGGAAGCGCTGGATTATTTATACTACCGGGGCGCTTTTGCCGGGCGGCCCAGCGGGAATCCGGTGGTCATCCTGCTTGATCTCAAACTGCCAAAACTCGATGGCCTCCAGGTGTTGCGACAACTCAAAGCAGAGGAACAACTCTACCTGATCCCTGTGGTCATCCTGACCTCATCCCGTGAATCTCGTGACCTGGAAGAGTGTTACCAGCTTGGCGTCAACGCTTATGTGGTCAAACCGGTTCGTTTTGCCGAATTTGTGGATGCTGTCAAGGGCATCGGCCTTTTTTGGGCGCTGCTCAATGAGCCGCCGCCGGACAGTGTGAAAATAACCCAACTCTGAGCACCTTGGTTGGTTAGGCGAGTGAGAGGAAAGGCCCAAGATGGAGCAAGTAATCCACATTTTACACCTGGAAGATGACCTGGCCGATGTTGAACTGGTGCAGGCCAGGCTGGATTTGGCCGGGCTGACCTGCCGCCTCACCCATGTCCAAACTCGCCTGGAATTTGAAGCGGCGCTGCGCCAGGGAGGCCATGACGTTATCCTGGCAGATTACCATCTACCTATGTATGATGGCATGTCGGCGCTGCGCCTGGCCAAAGAACTGCGTCCCGAAACGCCGTTCATCTTTGTCTCTGGAACCCTGGGAGAGGAGGCAGCGATTGAGGGCTTAACGGAAGGGGCCACGGATTATGTACTCAAGCAAAGGCTTTCTCGGCTTGTGCCGGCCATTAAGCGAGCCTTGCTGGAAGCCGAAAACTGGCGAGAACGCCAGCGGGCCGAGGCAGCCCTGCACATGAGTGAGGCCCGGCTGGCCGGCATTATAGAATCGGCAATGGATGCGATTGTTTCGGTGGATGACCAGCAGTACATTGTGCTCTTCAATGCCGCCGCCGAGAAAATGTTTGGCTGCCCGGCCGCAGAGGTGTTAGGCCAATCGTACTACCGTTTTATCCCGGAGCGCTTTCACCGGGTGTACCAAAAATACCTGCGCCGGATAGCCCGGGCCGACCTGGCACAGCAGGGCAGCGGCAACCTGGTCCATATCGTCGGGCGGCGGGGTAATGGCGAAGAATTTCCCATCGAAGCCTCAGTGTCGCGGATTGAGGTGGCCGGGGTCAGGCTCTACACGGTGATCCTGCGCGATATTACCGAGCGCCAGCAGGCCGAGGCGGCCCGGCTTAAACTTGAGGCGCAGTTGCTGCAATCCCAAAAAATGGAGAGCATTGGCCGCCTGGCCGGCGGCGTGGCTCACGATTTTAACAACCTGCTGACCGTGATCATGGGCTACAGCAGCCTCCTGTATGACCAGATCCCCCCCGAAGATCCGCTGCTGCAAAATCTGGAACAGATTCGCTCGGCCGGCAAGCGGGCCGAAGCCCTGACCCGGCAGCTACTCGCCTTTAGCCGCAAGCAAATCCTGGCTCCCACCCACCTCGATTTGAACAGCCTGGTCTCTAATCTGCGCAAGATGCTGGAGCGGCTGATCGGCGAGGATATTACCCTGGTCACCACCCTCCAGCCAGAATTGTGGCCCATCACCGCCGACCCCGGCCAGATTGAGCAGGTGATCATGAATCTGGTCGTCAATGCCCGTGACGCCATGCCCACCGGAGGTCAGCTAACCATTGAAACTCGCAATATCCAGCTTGCCGAAAATCTGGCCCAATTTCAGCTTGATGCGCCCGGCGGCCCCTACGTGATGCTGGTTGTAACCGATACCGGGCACGGGATGGACCAGCTAACCCAGGTGCACCTCTTTGAGCCATTTTTCACCACCAAGGAGCCGGGTAAAGGCACCGGCCTGGGGCTGGCTACCGTCTACGGCATTGTCAAGCAAAGCGGCGGCGACATCAGCGTTTACAGCCAGCCCGGTCAAGGCGCTACCTTTAAGATTCTGCTCCCGGTCAACCAGGCCGTCCCGGCCAAACAGGTTGTTCCCCCAGTTCAGCCGTTGGCTCGGGGCGGTAGTGAAACCATCCTGCTGGTTGAAGATGATGAGATGGTGAACATGCTGGTCCAACGGGCGCTGCAAAACCAGGGCTACACCCTGCTCAACGCCCGCCGAGGCCAGGAAGCTTTAACGGTGGCCGCCCGGCACCAGGGGGCGATTGATTTGCTGTTAACCGATGTCGTGATGCCGCACATGAGCGGCCGCGAGTTAGCCGAACGGCTCAAGGCCCAGTATCCGCACCTGAAAGTCCTTTTTATGTCAGGCTACACCGATGACACGGTAGTCCGGCACGGCTTGCTGGCCGCCGAAATCGAGTTTCTGCTCAAGCCTTTTTCGCCCAACCTGCTGGCCTCCAAAGTACGCGAAGTGTTGGACAAGTAAACCAAATTTTCTTACCAGAATTGTTTGACCGGGCAACCAAATTTTGGTAAACTCTCCGCCCATGAGCAAGGGACGGCTGGAAGCCTTTAGCGACGGGGTGATTGCCATTATCATCACCATCATGGTGCTCGAATTGACCCCTCCGCATGGGGCCGATTTGGCCGCCCTGCGCCCGCTGCTCCCCATTTTCCTCAGCTATGTCCTGAGTTTTGTCTATATCGGGATTTATTGGAACAATCACCACCACCTGTTTCAGGTAGTCAAGGGAGTGGATGGGCGGGTGCTGTGGGCCAACCTGCACTTGCTGTTCTGGTTGTCGCTTATCCCCTTTAGCACGGCCTGGATGGGTGAGAATGAGTTTGCGGCCTGGCCGGTGGCCCTATATGGCGTGGTGCTGTTGTTGGCAGGAGTCGCTTATTTTTTCCTGACTCGCGCCCTCCTGGCTATTCACGGTCAAGAGTCAGTGCTGGCGGCCGCTCTAGGCCGAGATTTCAAGGGCAAAATTTCTGTAGTGATTTATGTAACGGCCGTTCCCCTGGCCTTTGTAAACCCCTGGCTGGCGCAAGCCCTGTATGTGCTAGTCGCCGTCATCTGGCTCATCCCCGACCGCCGGATCGAGACGCGGCTGGCCCGTTGAAATCCACCCGGCTTCCAGCCGCAGCACTTTATCGGCCAGGGCCAGGTCGGCGGGGCGGTGCGTAATGATGAGGCAAGTTCGGCCGGCCAGCAACGGCTCAAGGGCCTGCCTCACCTCGCGTTCTACCAGAGCATCCAGGTGAGCGGTGGCCTCATCCAGAATGAGCAGCGGCGCATCTTTGAGGAGGGCGCGGGCAATGGCCAAGCGCTGGCGCTCGCCCCCGCTCAAACGCACGCCATGCTCCCCCAGCCAGGTCTCATAACCCTGCGGCAGCGCGGTGATGACATCATGGATGCGAGCCTGGCGCGCCGCCTGGACTAGTTCCTCAAACGTAGCGCCCGGTCGAGCCATCAGTAAATTTTCTCGGACGGTGGTATTAAACAGGTGGGTCTGCTGCGAAACAACGCTGATCAGCCCACGCACCTCTTCGGGAGTGTAACTTCTTAAGTCACGCCCACCCAGTTCAATCCGGCCTGCTTGATACTCCCAAAAACGCAGCAGCAGATATACCAGGGTTGACTTGCCTGCGCCGCTCGGCCCCAGCAGCGCCAGACGCCCCCCGGCCGGCAGATTGAAGCTAAGACCGTTCAAGACCAGCGGCTCGGTGGGCTGGTAGCGGAAGTGGAGGTTGTTAACCACCAGGCTAAGGTTTTTCGGATGGACGGAAGCGCCTTCCTGGGACGCGCCACCCAGCAATGACGCTTGGTGTACACCTGCAGCTCTGGGGCAAGTGCGCCTCGGCGGGTAGCTTTCCACCTCAACCAGCTCAAACAAGCGCCGGGCTGCGGCCAGGCTGTGCTCCAGGTTTTGAAACGCCGCCGCCAGGGGCATAACAGCTTCAAAACCGGCCACCGTCGCCAAAACCAGCACGCCTAAATAAACTCCATCTATCTGACCGCTGCGCACCAACGGAATTGCCACCATCAAAATAGCCACCGCAGCCAGGTTAGCCAGCAGGCCAGACAGAGCCGTGTACAGCCCGGCCAGCCAGGCCAGGCGCTGCTGGATAGCCGTGAGGCTGCGGCTCAAGCGGCGCACCTGGGCCAACTGGCCCTGCTCCCGGCCACAGGCCAGCAAAGTGGCTAATCCTTGCAGGGTATCTATCAGCACAACCTTCAACTCCGCCCGTGTTGCCGCCAGGTGCGCCCCTGCTCCCCGGCTCAGGCGGTGGCTGAGCCAGGGCAAACCCAGCCCGGCCAAACCCAAAAAACCCAGAGCAGTGGCGGCCAGCCGCCAGTCATAGCCGGCCAGCAGCAGCCCCACCAACAGCGCCGTGAACAGCGCCACCAGCGGCGGAGCGATGACCTGCACGTAAAAATGTTCCAGGGTATCAATATCGCTAACGATGCGGTTGAGCAAATCGCCGCTGTGGTACGGCATCAGGCGGGCCGGGGCCAGCGGCTCTATCTGCGCATAAAACCAGACCCGCAGCCGGGCCAGCAATTTGAATGTGACTTGGTGGGAGACGTAGCGTTCCAGATAGCGGCTCAGGCCCCGGCTGAGGCCAAAAAAACGCACCCCCACAATAGCCAGTTGCAGTTCAGCTACCGATGGATGCAAGGCTGCCTGGGAGATAAGGTAGGCCGAAGTTGTCATCAGCCCGACGCTGCTGCCTATGGTAGCCAGGCCCAGCAGGCCGGCCAGGGCCATCCGGGCGGCAAAGGGAGCAGTCAGACTGAGCAAACGCCAAAACGGGTGTTTCATACGGCAGTAAAGGCTTCCACCAGCTTTTGGTATACCCCATTCCGCCGCCGCAAGGCTGCATCGGAGCCGGCTTCAACAATTTGCCCGCCGGCCATGACCAAAATGTGGTCGGCATTAAAAATGGTGTTGAGGCGGTGGGCGATCACCAGGACGGTGCGGCCGGCCAGCAGGCGGGCCAGGGCTGCCTGCACCTCCGCCTCGTGGGCCGAATCGAGGTGGGCCGTGGCCTCATCCAGGATGAGACAGGGCGCGTCTTGCAAAAAAGCGCGGGCCAGGGCCAGCCGTTGGGCCTGACCGCCGCTGAGCCGCACCCCGCGTTCACCGAGCAGCGTCTGGTAGCCCTGGGGCATGGCTTCGATAAATTCGGCGGCGCAAGCCTGCCGGGCCGCCCATTTGACCTGCTCCAGCGTGGCTTCCGGGCGGGCCAGGCGGATGTTATCGGCCACCGAGGTGTGGAAAAGGTAAGGGTTTTGGGGCAGCCAGGCCACCTGGGCACGCCACCGGGCCGGGTCTACCTGGGCCAGGGGTTGGCCGTTCACCGTAATGCTGCCCCGGTCAGGTTCCATAAAACGGAGCAGCAGGTGAGCTACCGTGCTCTTGCCGGCGCCGCTCGGCCCAACCAGGGCTACTTTTTGGCCGGGTGCGAGGTGAAATGAGACATCCTTGAGGGCCGGACGCTGCCCACTCTCATAGGCGTAATGAACCTGGTTGAAACAAATGGCCGGAGGGGAAGAGAGGAGGAACAGGGGGGTGGGGAGGCAGGGAGGCAGGGGGGCGGGAGCGTCTAAAACTTCAAAGAGGCGGCGGGCGGCGGCGGGCCCCGACATAGCGGTGTGAAACCGGGCGCTCAAGGAGCGCAGTGGGGTGTAAAACTCCGGGGCCAGGAGCAGCACAAAAAAAGCCTGCTCAAAAACCAGGCGGCCATATAATAGACGCAGACCCACTTCTACGGCCACCACCGCCGTGCTGAGGGTGGCCAGCAGTTCCAGCACCAAGGCCGACAGAAAAGCCACCCGCAGCACGCCCAGCGTCGTCTGGCTGAAGCGCTCGCTGACGCGGGCAATGATGTCAAGCTGGTCGCGGCTGCGGTTGAGCATTTTGAGGGTTGGCAGCCCTTGCAGCACATCCAGAAAGTGGGCGCTCATCCGGCTCAGGGCAGTCCATTGGCGCTGCGTCATGGCCTGAGCCTGCTGCCCAATCAACACCATAAAGATCGGGATAAGCGGCGCGGTCAGCAGCAAAACCAGCCCGCTCAACCAGTCGAATGGCGCAACAAAGAGCAGAATGGTCAGCGGAACCAGGGCGGCCAGGGCCAGGTGGGGCAGGTATTGGCCAAAATAAGCCTCAAGCGACTCAATGCCCTCAACGGCGGTGGTGGCTAACTCACCGCTGCGCTGGCCCTGGGTGTAGGCCGGGCCGAGGGCCAGCAGCCGCCGGGTGAACTGGTCGCGCAGGTCAATTTTAACCTGCCCGGCCACCCGCTGCGCCGCCGCTTCGCTGCCCCAGGTGAGGGCCGCCCGCAGCAGCGCCAGGAGCACCAAAAGCCAAAGCAGGGGTTGTACATCGGGCAGCCCTTGCCCGTTCAAAAAAACCCGGCTGATAATCCGGCTGAGGAGATAGGCCTGCCCCACCAGGAGTCCTCCGGCCAGCAGCCCCAGCCCTACCGCCAGGGCCAGATAGAGGCGAACCGGCCGGGTATAGCCAAACAGACGCTTATTAACATTGGCCATAACTGCTCACGCTTATGGCGTCTGGTGCCGGATGCGCTGGTCGCCGGCATAGTCGCCCATTCCTCAATACTCAAGCTGCGATTCGTGGCTCAACCGCTGCCGGAAAACCCAGTAAGTCCAGCCTTGATAAACCAAGACTACCGGCACAAAAATCAGGGCCACCACAGTCATCACCTGCAAGGTGTAAAGGCTGGAAGAGGCGTTGTAGATGGTCAGGCTCCAATCGGGGTTAAGGCTGGAGACGATCACGCGCGGGTAAAGGGACATGAAGATGGTAATGGTCGAGAGGGCGATGGTCAGGGCGGTCATCCCAAAAGCCCAGCCTGTCCGCTGGTGGTGGATGAACCAGCCGGCCGAGAGCAGGGCTGCCCCGGCCGCCAGCGGCACAAGCCCGGGGTTTACGCCCAGCCGGGTAAAGGCATCGGTCATAAAATAGCCGGCAATGACAAACAGGAAAATCATGACGGTTGCTACCGGCCCAACCTTTTTGGTAAAGGCCAGGGCGCGCCGGGCGACATCGCCGCTCGTCTTCAGATTGAGAAAGATCGCGCCGTGCAAGATAAACATGGACAGCGAGGCCAAGCCGCCCAGCAAGGTGTAGGGGTTGAGCAGGTCAAAAAAACCGCCCACGTAATTCATGTTGGCGTCAATGGGCACGCCGCGCAGCAGATTGCCTACGGCCACACCCCACAAGAGGGCCGGCACGCCGCTGCCGATACAAATAGCCCAATCCCAAAAGGCCCGCCAGCGTGGGTGTTTGTCTTTGCTGCGAAACTCAAAGGCCACCCCCCGGATAATCAGGGCCAGCAGCAGCAGCACCAAAGCCAGGTAAAAGCCGCTGAACATAGTGGCGTACCAGTTAGGAAAGGCCGCAAAAATCGCTCCACCGGCGGTGATAATCCAGACTTCGTTGGCATCCCAGACCGGGCCGATGGTGTTGATGATCAGACGGCGTTCTCTGTCGTCCCGGCCCAAAAAAGGCAGCAGGATGCCCACCCCAAAATCAAACCCTTCCAGAATAAAAAAGCCGATAAAGAGAATGGTGATTAAAATAAACCAGAGCGTGTTGAGATCCATGCTGAACTTTCCTTTCCTATCTTATGTAGACGCTGGCCGGCGTACCGGGTGCAGTTTCAAGCGGGCCAGGCTGGCTGGCTTCGCCCGGCCCCAGGCGGGCATATTTGACCAGCAGATAGACGTCGGCTGCCATCAACAAGCCGTAGACGACGGTGAAGAGGATCAGTGAGGTCAGCAGCATGCCCACCGTCACATTGGGCGAGACGGCGTCGGCGGTTTGCTGCAAGCCAAAAACTATCCAGGGCTGGCGGGCAATTTCGGTAAAGAGCCAGCCGCTGCTGTTGCCCAGGTAGGGCAAAACAATGGCCCAGGGCAGCAGCCGCAGGTAGAGCGGCCGCCTTTCATATTTATTGGTTAACAGCAGGTATAAACCGTATAGGGCCAACAGTAGCATGGCCATGCCCGCTCCAATCATCAGGCGGAAGCTCCAATAGCTGACGGCCACCGGGGGGACATAATCACCGGGGCCATAGAGCTGCTCATAGTGGGTTTGCAAGTTTTTGATGCCCGGCACTTCACCCTCCAGGCGGTCATAAGCCAAAAAGCTCAAGAGGCCGGGAACCCGGATGGCAAAAACATCGCGCCGCTCCGGCTCATTGCCGATAGTTAAGAGCGACATGGCAGCCGGGTTTTCAGTCTCCCACAGAGCCTCGGCCGCCGCCATTTTCATGGGCTGGATTTTGAACATGTATTGGGCCTGGTTGTGCCCAACCAGCATAACTAAACCGGTGGCAACCAGGCCATAAATCAGGCCCATTTTAAAGGAGCGCCGGAAGGCGTCTGTCTGGTTGCCGCGCAAAAGGTGGTAGGCGCTGATGCCGATCACAAAGAAGGCGGCGGTAGACATGGCCGCGGTCAGCACGTGGGGAAACTGCACCCAAACATGCGGGTTGGCAATCAAAGCAAAAAAGTCGGTCATCTCTGCCCGGCCATTGCGCAGGGTGTAGCCCACCGGCTGCTGCATAAAGGAGTTGGCAATCAAAATCCAGAGCGCCGAAATGTTAGAGCCAAGCGCCACCAGCCAGATGCTGGCCAGGTGCAGCCGGGGCGAAAGCTTGTCCCAGCCAAAAATCCACAAGCCGATAAACGTAGACTCCAGGAAGAAGGCCAGCAGGGCTTCAATCGCCAGCGGTGCGCCAAAGATGTCGCCCACAAAACGGGAGTACTCGGACCAATTCATGCCAAACTGAAACTCCATCACGATGCCGGTGACAACGCCCATAGCAAAGTTGATCAAAAACAGCTTGCCCCAAAATTTGGTCATCCGCTTGTAAACATCTTTGCCGGTAACAACATAGAGCGTTTCCATAAACGCCACCAAAATAGACAGGCCCAGGGTTAAGGGCACAAAGAAAAAGTGATAGGTTGAAGTGATGGCAAACTGCCATCGAGCTAAGGTTAATTCCATGATCGCTCTCCTAAGTTGACAAAGGTAGGACACAAATGGATGGGTTATTATTGTGAATTTTTACACATTTAATCCGCAGATTATCACCGTTTTAGCCAATTGTCAATTATTTTCGTCTTAAACCGGCGCCAATAAAAAAAGGCCAGCCTCATAGCTGGCCTTTACGGTCTATTCACTTTGGCTCATGTTAAGAACAAGTGACCGGCGCTTCAGGATTGA
>CAZDMM010000237.1:8615-9681 GCA_964505845.1 uncultured Caldilineaceae bacterium | reverse complement strand
ATGGAATTTATGCGAAATAAAATCAGCTTAAGCGAAATCACTGCACCCCTACCCGCAGCCGGTAGACCAGTTCTGCCCCCAGCCAGGCCGTCGCCAGAACGGCGCTGAGGCCCAGGACCATCAGCCCCAGGTATAACCCGCGCTGCCGCTCCAGCACATCGGGCCAGCGGAAACGCATATAAAGGACCAGCCCGTTGAGGATCAGCAGCCCTACGGCGGCCGTGATGTGCAGATTGACGGCATCGCGGCGCGGGTCGGCCAGCTCCAGTTGGTTCTGGTCTATCAAACCGGTTAAGCTGGAAACCAGCGTGGCCAGCCAGCTCAGGCCAAAACTCCAATAGGCAAAACGCTCAACCTCATTCTGCTTGCGCCAGAGATAGAGCCAGGTCATCAACACCCCCAGGGTATAGAGGGCGATGGGGAAATGCACGGTGGAGGCATGCAGGGGGTGGCCGAAGAGGGTCACTCCGTATTTCCTACTTCTTTAGCCAGGGTGGTTTTTTGCCCGGTCAAATATTCTTCGTACCGGGCCAGGGCAAATAACAGCGAAGAGAGGCGGTTGAGATAGCGAATAATTTCCACGTTCTCTAAATCTTCCTCGTGCATCAGGCGGGCCACCAGCCGCTCGGCCCGCCGAATGACGGTGCGAGCCACATCCAGATAAGCGCCCACCTGGGTATCGCCGGGCACCACAAACTGCATCAGGGGCGGAAATTCCCGGCCCAAACGGTCGGTTTCAAGCTCTAACCAGGTAATGCGTTCCGCTGCCAGGCGTTTGGGCAGTTCCACGCCAGGAGCAGTGGCCAGTTCACCCATCAACAGCCACAAATCCCGTTGAGCTTCCAGGATGAGCCGTTTGGTGCGCTCGCTGGAGGCCGGGTGAGACCGGACCAGCCCCATAAAGGAGCTGGCTTCGTCCACCGTGCCGTAAGCTTCGGGACGTAGATCATATTTGGGAACCCGCTCTTTGCCCAGCAGGCTGGTGTAGCCTTCGTCGCCGTGGCGGGTATAAAGAATGGTTTGTTTAGACATAAAACCTCGTAAAACATAAAACGTAATGAAGTTA
>CAZDMM010000237.1:0-8605 GCA_964505845.1 uncultured Caldilineaceae bacterium | reverse complement strand
TTCTTGGGCTTGTTTTCGACCAGTTTTTCCAGCGAGGCCTGCGCCTGCTGGCGCACCCCTTTATGGCGGTCTTTTAACAGGGCGGTCAACGGCTCTATCGCAATCTGATTCTTAAACTTCCCCAGCGCTTCGGCCGACCAGAAACGCACCGCCGCTTCGCCATCTCCCAACGCTTTGACCAAAGCCCTGGCGGCTTTGGCCCGGTCCAGGGCCTTCAGGTTGTGGTCGGTGCAAATCCGCCCCAAAGCAATGGCCGAACCATAACGGGCGTCAGGGTCAGGGTCGGTGAGCAGGGTGTCAACCAGGGCATCAAGGGCCACGTCACCCATCGTTTGGAGCTGAAAAATGGCAAATTCATGATTTTCTGGCTCGTCCAGGGCCGCAATAAGCCGCTCTAACTTTTCCTGAGTCTGGCGTATTTCTTTTTCTTTGAGGAGCTGGGCCCGTTCTTTTTGCAGCCGCTGGCGCAGTTCCAGCATCTCCTCTCGCTTGGCCCTGGCTCGCTCCAGGTTAGCGCCACAGTGGGCGCAGTGAGTCGCATCAATGCGGTTTTCGGTGTGGCATAACACACAATCCACCTTGAGCATCCCACCACAATTAGAGCAGAAACGCGTGTCCTCATGATTCGGGGCGCGGCAGCCGGGGCAAATAACGGTGTGGCTGGTTTCCAGGTCGGTCAGCATTAACACTGAGCCGCACTTACCACATTCAAATTGTTGGTTGGGCAGAAAATCACCGGAGAGTGGAGCGCCGCAACTGGGGCAGGCAAGCTTTTCGATGCGCATGATAAACCTCGGTCTGGAGGATGTGACTATGGCTTTATGGTAAGATTATGCCGTTAATTCAGGCCCCTGTCAACCCGTACTTTGGGGGATTCACGGCATTGTTCAAAGAGTTATTTGGCAAACCTTCCCGGAAGCTCCACATAAGCTTTGTTACAAAATTGGCGGGATTTTGGGCCAAGAATTGGCCTCAAACACATGCAGCTTCCGGGAAGGTGGGACTTTGAACATGCCCTGCGGCGCTACTTTTATCCCTCAGGCCAGGCGCAGATTCGCCACCACGTCCAAATCCCAGGCCGCAACTTGTCCGCGCTGCCAGCGCCAGTAAGCGGCGGCGCCGATCATGGCGGCGTTATCTGTGCAGAGGGAAAGGGGCGGTATGCGCACCGGCAGTTTGGCCCGTTCGATCAGGGTTTGCCGCAGCATGGTATTGGCGGCCACCCCGCCGGCCAGCAGAATCTCGGCCGCCTCATATTTTTCGGCGGCGGCAATGGTCTTGCTGACCAACACATCCACCACCGCCATTTGAAACGAGGCAGCAATATCGGCGACGGGCAGGTTACGCAGTGATAGCTGGCCCGGTGGGGTGGCGGAACCGGCTTTGGGGAAGGGGTCGGCAAATTTTTGGGCCACCCGCAGCACCGCCGTTTTTAACCCGGAGAAGCTAAAATCAAACGAACCTTCGCCCAGGCGAGCGCGCGGGAAATTGTAGGCGTAAGGATTGCCGCCCTCGGCCGCCTTTTGGATGGCCGGCCCACCCGGAAAGCCCAGTTCCAGGGTTCGGGCTACTTTGTCAAAGGCTTCGCCGGCGGCATCATCAATGGTGCGGCCCAGAATCTCATAATCGCCATGCCCCCGGATGAGCACCACTTCGGTGTGGCCGCCAGAGACAATCAAAGCTACCGCCGGAAACTTGATCTCCGGCGGCTCGCCGGTGCGGGGGTGGTCTAGCCAGTTGGAATAGAGATGTCCTTCCAGGTGATTGATACCGATGAGCGGGAGCCCCAGGGCCAGGGCAATACCTTTGGCGGCGTTGACCCCCACCAGCAGGCTTCCGGCCAGGCCCGGACCATACGTCACCGCCACCACGTTCAACTCGTTCCAACCGGTGCGGGCCTGAATCAGGGTATCCTGGATGACTGTGCCAATCGCCAGCACATGCTGGCGCGAAGCCACCTCTGGAAAAATCCCCCCGTAGCGGCGGTGAATATCAATCTGCGAGGCCACCACGTTGGATTTAATATGATACCCGTCAACGATCACGGCGGCGGCGGTTTCATCGCAAGAGGTTTCGATGGCCAGAATTTTGGTCATACTCAAGCTTTCTCTCTTCTTTATTTCTTTAACAAACGATACACTCTTATCCAATCCGGGTCAAATTGGTCCGCCGGCCTTCTCAGCCCTGTTCCAGCAGGCTGGTCACTCATCTGCGGCCAGCCAGTAACCGGTGCTGCGCTCGGTGAGCAGATAGCGTGGATGGGCCGGGTCCGGCTCCATTTTTTGGCGCAGACGGTAGATGAAGACTTTGAGGTAGTCCACCTCGTCTATGGCCTCACGGCCCCAGATACGGCTCAACAGAACTTCATTGGGCACAATTCGCCCGGCATTGCGGGCCAGGATTTCTAACAGCCGGAACTCGGTGCTGGTCAGCCTGATTTCCCTGGGGCCGATGGTGACCCGGCGGCGGTTGAAATCAAGGCGCAGGTCGCCGCAGCTAAAGAAGTGCTCCGGCGGCGCGGCGCCCCCTTCTACCCGGCGCAGCACCGAGTGTATCCGGGCCAGCAGTTCCAGGTGGCCAAAGGGTTTAGTGATGTAATCGTCGGCCCCCAGCTCCAGCCCCCGCACTTTGTCCAGCTCGTCGTCATGCACGGTGAGGATGATGATCGGCACATCGCTGAACAGGCGAGTTTGTTTTAAGACCTCAAAACCGGATAGACCGGGCATGCCCAGGTCAAGCAGCACCAGGTCGGGCGCTTCCGTCTCAATCAGCTCCAGGCCGTGCGTACCCTCCTGGGCGGCGATAACCTGCCAGTGCGGCTCTTGCGTGGTGATGGTTAACTGCACCGCCCGAGCCACATCCGGCTCATCATCAATGATCAGGATTTTGTGGCTGTTATTCCTCATCGCTAAATTCCTCGCGGCATTGGTCAAAATTAGTATAACGCGTTTTTGAGGAGATTGACAAAAAACCACCGGCAAAGATGTTTACCAAATATTCACCGGCGTTTACAGAATTGTTTACCGGGCCGGGGTATATTAAGTTTGGCTCAATATGCATCCTGATAATCACTCTAAAGAAAAAGAACAGCGTTGGCCCACGCCGCTGCGGGCAGTTATTGTGACGGTGGCTTTGCTGGGCCTGGTCATTTTTGTTTGCAGCGTCTTATCCTTAGCCAACCGCCCGGTTGGCCCTCCAAGTTCGGCCACCCCGCCGGCTACCTTGCCCCAAATTGTTCAGGCCATTGCGGCCGGGGAGGTCAAAACCCTGACCATCCGGGGCGATTTGCTGATTGCCGCCAAAACTGATGGCAGCACTTTGAGCGCCCACAAAGAGAGCGGCCTGAGCGCCCTGGAAACCCTGCAAATCCTGGGCGCGCCGCCGGAAACCCTGGCCCATTTGCCCCTGGTGATTGATGCAGAGGCTAATTCCACCCCGACCGATGTAAGCCTGACTTTTCTCTTGTTGATCTTCTTTATCGGCCTGGTGCTGGTGCCTTTTCTCATTTATCGCGCCTCGTTACACCCGACGGGCGGCAGCGCCGACTCGTACCCCGGTTTTATGGGGCGCAGCCAGCCCCGCGTCTCTTCTGCCGAACAGCCCCAAACCGAGATTACTTTTGCCGATGTGGCCGGAGCGGATCAAGCCAAATTGGAACTCCGGGAAGTGATTGAATTTTTGAAAGAGCCGGCTAAATTTGCCCGGTTGGGAGCGCATATCCCCAAAGGGGTTTTGATGGCCGGCCCGCCCGGCACAGGCAAAACGCTGCTGGCCAAAGCGGTGGCGGGTGAGGCCGGAGTGCCCTTTTTCAGTATCTCCGGCTCTGAGTTTGTAGAAATGTTTGTGGGGGTGGGGGCCGCCCGCGTCCGGGACCTGTTCAAACGGGCCAAAGAGCAGTCGCCGGCCGTCATTTTTGTGGATGAAATTGACGCCGTGGGCCGCCAGCGTGGAACCCGGCTTAACAGCGGCGGCAACGACGAGCGAGAGCAAACCCTTAACCAGATTCTAGTGGAGATGGATGGCTTTACCACCGATACCAACGTGATTGTGATGGCCTCAACCAACCGGCCCGACATTTTAGACCCGGCGCTGCTCCGTCCGGGCCGTTTTGACCGCAAAATCTTTTTAGACCGGCCCGATGTAAAGGAGCGCGAGGCCATTCTGAAGCTGCACACGCAGAATAAGCCGCTGGCCCCCGGTCTTTCCATCAGCGATTTGGCTAAATTGACCCCCGGCTTTGTGGGGGCCGATCTGGAAAACCTGGTCAACGAAGCGGCGATTCTGGCGGCCCGGCATAATCTGGCGGAAATTGGCCGGGCAGAATTTCAAGAGGCAATGGAACGGATCATCGCCGGGCCGGAGCATGCCAAAGTTTTGAGCGCCGCCGAACGCCAGGTGGTGGCTTATCATGAAGCCGGTCATGCTGTGGTGATGCACCATTTAAAGCACAGCGACCCGGTTCACAAGGTCAGCATTATTTCACGGGGGATGGCCCTGGGCTATACCCTGCCCCTACCCAGCAGCGACAAGCACCTGCGCAGCCGGGCCGCCTTTGAAGATGAGCTGGTAGCTTTGCTGGGCGGGCGCGCCGCCGAGGAGCTTATTTTTGCTCAGGTTACAACCGGCGCGGCCAATGACCTGGAGCAGGCCACCCGGCTGGCCCGAAGCATGATTACCCGCTACGGTTTTAGCCCCAAATTGGGCCTGCGGACCTTTGGTGAGGAGCAGGGCAACCCCTACCTGGGCAGTTTGGGTGAAATTCGTGATTACAGTGAGGAGATGGCTCAGGCCATTGACCACGAAATCCAATCCCTTTTGGATAGGGCTTACCGGCAGGCCAAAGATATTCTTACCGCGCAGCAGTCCAAACTGGTGGCCCTGGCCGAGTCGCTGCTGGAACACGAAACCATCGAGCGACCCATGTTTGAGGCGCTCATGGCTGGAGTAAGGTGCGTCGCACTTTGAAAGCGCAACGCACCTGTATACATTGATTTTCAAAAGGTGAACAGACAATGGATACCATTAAACCCCTGGAACCGGCCATGCTGTGCCGTCATTGTGATCCTGCCAGCTTTACCTTTGAAACAACGGCCGAGTTGGAAGACCTGCATGACATCATCGGGCAGCCTCGCGCCATTGAAGCAGTGCAGTTTGGGATTGGCATGCGCCACGAAGGGTACAACCTTTTTGTGCTGGGACCACCCGGCATCGGCAAACATGCCCTGGTGCGGCAGTTCCTGGGGCAAGAAGCGGTTGCCAAGTCCACTCCCGACGATTGGTGCTATGTCAACAATTTTGAGCAGCCCTATAAGCCGCGCGTCTTACGCCTGCCGCCGGGGCAGGGGTTGGGGTTGTGTCAGGATATGAACCGGATGATGGAAGAACTGCAAACCACCATCCCGGCGGTGTTTGACAGCGAGGACTACCGCACCCGTAAACAAGTGCTGCTGGAAGAATTTAAGGAGCGGGAAGAAAAAGCTTTTGAGGAACTCAAACGGCGAGCCACGGAACATGGTTTTGCGCTCATGAAAACGCCGGTTGGACTGGCCTTTGCACCCGTTCATAATGGTCATGTGCTCAGTTCTGAGCAGTATGACCAGTTGCCGGAGGTTGAACAGGAACGTATCAAAGCAGAGCTGGCCGAACTACAAGAACAACTCCAGGCGACGATTCAGGAAGCGCCTCGTTGGGAGCGAGAGTTTAGAGAGCGGCTGAAGATGCTCAACCGGGAGGTGGCCTTGTTGGCGGTAGGCCATTTGGTGGCTGAACTCCGGCAAAAATACAGCGGCTTACCGGCTGTGGTGAGTTACCTGGACGCCGTACAGCAAGATATCGTTGAGCATGTGGATGACTTTCGGCCGGCCGAGGAGTCTTCACCGGCTGCTTTGAACCTGGCCCTATCCGGCGCCGCCAAAGACGCCTCCCCTTTTCGACGGTATCAGGTTAACTTGCTGGTGGATAACAGCTCCACCCAGGGCGCGCCGGTCATCTTTGAGGATCACCCTACCCACCAAAACCTGGTCGGCAAGGTTGAACATGTGGTTAGCCAGATGGGCGCCTTGCTGACCGACTTTACTTTGATCAAACCCGGCGCGCTGCACCGGGCCAACGGCGGCTATTTAGTGTTAGACGCGCACAAAGTGTTGGGGCAGCCCTACGCCTGGGAGCAGCTCAAACGCGCCCTGCGCTCCGGCGAAATCCGCATCGAGTCGCTGCAGCAGATATTTGGCTTAATCGGCGCCGTCTCGCTGGAGCCGGAACCGATCCCGCTTTCGGTTAAGATTGTGCTGGTGGGTGAGCGCCTGTTGTATTACCTGCTCTCCACTTACGATCCTGATTTTGCCGAGTTGTTTAAAGTGGAGGTAGATTTTGAGGAGCAGATGAGCCGCAGCCCGGAAAATGATCTGCTTTATGCCCGGCTGGTGGGCACCCTGGCCCGCAAAGAGGGCCTGCGCCATTTTGACCGGACAGCCGTGGCCCGGGTGATAGAGCACAGCGCCCGCCTGGTCGGCGATGCCGAAAAGTTGTCTACCCACATGCAGAGCATTGCCGATTTGCTGCGTGAGGCCGACTACTGGGCCGGACAGGCCGGACAGGCCGTGGTAAACGCCGGGGATGTGCAGCGGGCCATCGAGGCTCAAATTTACCGGGCCAACCGGCTGCGCCGCCAGATTCAAGAGGAGATCCAGCGCGAAACCATCTTGATTGACACCCAGGGCGAAAAAGTCGGCCAGATCAACGGCCTATCGGTTTTGACCCTGGGGAACTATGCCTTTGGCCGGCCCAGCCGCATCACGGCGCGGGTCTGGCTGGGCAAGGGCGAGGTGATAGACATTGAGCGAGAGGTGGAGTTGGGCGGCCCTATCCATTCCAAGGGTGTGCTGATCCTGTCTGGTTTTTTGGGGGCGCGCTATGCCCTGGAGCGGCCGCTGTCGCTGTCGGCCAGCCTGGTTTTTGAGCAGTCGTACAGCGGCGTGGAGGGCGACAGCGCCTCATCGGCCGAACTGTACGCGCTGTTGTCGGCCCTGGCCGAAGCGCCTATTAAACAATCGCTGGCGGTGACCGGCTCGGTGAATCAACATGGGCAGGTGCAGGCTATCGGTGGGGTCAACGAGAAGGTTGAGGGCTTTTTTGACCTGTGCCGCGCCAGGGGGTTGAGCGGGCAGCAGGGTGTTTTGATTCCGGCGGCCAACGTCAAGCACCTGATGCTGCGGCGGGAGGTGGTTGAGGCGGTTGCGGCCGGGCAATTTCACCTTTATCCGGTGACAACTATTGACCAGGGCATCGAAATTTTAACCGGGTTGCCGGCCGGTGAGCGCAAACAGGAGGCCGCACCATGAAGGCTGCAGAGCAGGCGTTGGTAATCCGGCGGATCCTGGTTGCTCTGGACGCCTCGCGGCCCAGTTTGGCCGCTCTGCAAGCGGCGGCGCAACTGGCTGCTCATCTTAAAGCGGAACTGGCCGGACTTTTTGTGGAAGATATCAATTTGCTGCGGCTGGCCGGGCTGCCCTTTGCCCGTGAAATACGCTATCCTTCGGCGGTGGCGCAGCAAATAGCCAGTCCTCGCCTGGAACAAGAGTTGAAGGCCCAGGCGGCTCAGGCTCGCCAGGCCCTGGCGGCGGCGGCGGCCCAGGCCCAGGTGGCCTGGTCATTCCGGGTGGTGCGGGGGCAGGTTACGGCCGAGGTGCTGGCCGCGGCCCTGGAAGCCGATTTGCTCAGTTTGGGTATAGCCAGTTGGCCGGCGGCCCGGCGTGGCCACATGGGGTCTACCGCCCGCACCGTCGCCGTTGAAGCGCCCAGGGCGGTGCTGCTGCTGCAATACGGCGACAGGATCAAGGAGCCAATCCTGGTTACTTACGATGGTTCGCCCGCCGCCAGGCAAGCCCTGGCCATAGCCGTTCAACTGTCGCCCTCTACCGAGCCGGCGAAACGGCGGCCTTTGACAGTACTGATCCTGGCCGCCGGTGCGGTGGAGTCGCCGGCGTCTCTTTTAGAACGACAGGTTAGCGTCTGGCTGCACGAGCGGGGGCTTCAGGCCAATTTTCGGCGCTTGGCTCAGGCCGATGTGTCGCACCTGGCCCAGGCGGTGCAGGTAGAGCATGGGGGCTTGCTGATCCTGGCCGGTCAGGGTTTCTCGATTCACGCAGAAGCTATCCAGGCCTTGTTGAACCAGATAGATTGTCCGATTCTGCTGATCAGGAGTTTGAAAGAGGAATAGTCACAACGCCGGCTCAGATCCGGCCCTCGCGCCAGGCCGCCAACGCTTGCAAATTGGAAGTAAAGGCGATATTGTCCGGCAGTTCATCCGGTCCAAAAAAGCCAACTTCCTCGGCATCATCGCCGGGCTGGGTGCTGCCCCCGATAATGTGACCTTTGTAAATGATGAGCAGCCCACTGCCGCGAAAATTCTCGTAATAGTACACGTCAATCAGCCCCGTAATTGCCACCTCAAAGCCCGACTCCTCCTGGCACTCGCGGATGGCGGCGGCCTGGGGCGTCTCCCCTTGTTCAATGAAACCGCCGGGCATGCACCAGCCTCCCCGGCCAGGGTCAACCCCACGCCTGACCAGCAGCACCCGGTTATCGCCATCCAGCGCCAGCACCG
>CAZDMM010000236.1:8304-9685 GCA_964505845.1 uncultured Caldilineaceae bacterium | reverse complement strand
GGTACATTCGTCGGCCGGGTCTATGCTCATGGCGCTGTAATCGCCCCAGCGATTGCCGCCGCCAGTCTGCACGCCGCCCCCGGCGATCAGCGTGACCTCGCTTTGCAGCGTGCCCAGGGGGTCGGAGGCCAGCCGGGTGGCATAACGCAAGGTGGGCGTTAAGGTCGCGCTGGAGGTGGTGTAGCCCAGGGCGATGTTGCCGTCTTTGTCCTGGGCAATGCTGCCCATAAAGCGATGATGGGCGTCGGGGGCGTGAGTACCCTCCTGGTATAGCGTCCAGGTTCCGCCACCGCTTTTATGCAGCTCAAACCAGCGAATTCCGGCGTGGCCGCTGCCCACATCTACGGTAAAATTGCCCACCAGAGCCTCGTGTGTGCCAAAGTTGTGGTAAGCCAGCCGCCACATGGGCCACTCCGACACGGCGTCTACCTTCTCTCCGGGGGCCGGCTGAGGAATGCAGGCAAGCGTAAAAAAGCCGCAGACGGTGTAGGTAAAGCCGGCCACCGGGATAGAGGCGACCAGGGTAAAGGTTGAGTTGGCCGGGGTGGTAAAATCGGCGTGAAAGGCAAAAACCTCCAGCCGGTCAACCCCGCCGCCGTGGAAGGAGCTATCTTTGAAGGTATAGAAATAATCGGGCGAGCCGGCCGGCGGCCCTAAAGGCCCGTCCAGATCGCTGGGCAGCAGCAGATTGGTTTGCCCGGTAAATTTTTGAAAGGTGGCGGGCAGCCCGGCCAACATCCTGGCCCGGTCAAAGGCAAAGGCCGTATAGGTACTCTGGTTGGCCGACATATAATAGGCGTCGGGCCACACGCCGAATTTGAAATAATCGGGAAACTCGCTCACATTAAATTCATAGAGAAAGTAGGCCCCGGTGGGGTCGGCACTTTGCGAAACTGCCGCACAGATGTGGTTAGGGCTGGAAAATTGGCTCAACAGCCAGCGGTCGGCCAGGCCGTCATACAGCACAATCGGGTCGCCGTCGTTGTTGGCTTCGCAGTTACCGCCGGCCCCGGCCCACAACTGGTTAATAGCGGTTGGTCCGGTTAGTAAGCCGCCGCTTTTATTGTAAATGGCAAAGCTGGAGTTGACCATCTGCACGTAATGGTTGGGGCCAACATCGCCGTTGGGATCGGGCGGCACGCCGCTGCCGCCGGTAGCAAAACTAATGCCGGCAAAGCTGGTGATGACGGCGGGTGTTTTTAGCAGCGTTGGGGCCAGGCTGTAGGGCAGCAGTGGGTCGGGCGTGTTCGCTTCACCTGGCTTATTAAGCTGGCCCTGGGGGTTGACCCGCCGGGGGTTAACCTCAGGAACCGGGCCGGCGGCCTGGCGGGTGGATAGGGTGGGCAGTTGGCGCACGGCTCGGCTTAGCTTGGGCGTAACC
>CAZDMM010000236.1:2301-8294 GCA_964505845.1 uncultured Caldilineaceae bacterium | reverse complement strand
CCCGGCCGGGCCTTGCGCCTGGGCCAAACCAACCCAACCGTTTTTTTTAATTCAGATAACCGGCAGGATAATAATCCCGGCCAAAAGAACGATGCTCATTTTTCTGTAAACTCTCATACTCCCCCTCTTTCTGGTCAGCATCACTAAATTGTTTTTTAGATTGCCCTCTAACCCAACTTCGGCCAACTTATCGCAAAAGTTTGACCTGGCTGCTGCCTCCTCTCCGCCCGATTATACTCTCATTTTTGAAATGCCGCCCAATTTGAACTATACTTGTCGCCGTGGCTAACCCGGAACACCTTACCCTGGCCCGGCGCTATGCCGCCGGAGAACGCGACTTTCGGCTGGAGATGCTTGATTTAACGGGCGCGGAGTTGAGCGGCCTGGATTTTTCTGAGGCCTGGCTGCGCGACACCGATTTCAGCGGAGCCGACCTATCCGGCTGCCGTTTTGTGGGCGCGCCCATGCCGGGAACTAACTTCAGCGGGGCTAACCTACGCCGGGCCGACCTGCATGGGGCCATCGCTGCCGGAGCGATCTTTCGGGGGGCCAATCTGAGCGGGGCCAACTTGCGCTCCATTGACCTGTACGGGGCCGACCTGCGGGAGGCCAACCTGAGGCAGGCCGATTTAACCCAGGCCGATTTGTCGCTGGTGCAGGCAGAAGGGGCAGTTTTCAGCGGGGCCAGGTTGGCTCGCGCCGTTCTCTTTGGGGCCAGGCTGGCCCAGGCCGACCTGCGCGACGCCGATTTGGCGGCGGCGGAAAACGTGAGCAGCGCCGATTTTGAGGGTGCGCTCCTGCCGCCCGATTATCAGCCGGCCAACCATCCCCGTAAAGCCAGGGTTGCCAGGGGGTTTTTGGGGAGTAAAAAATAGGCATAGTTAAGTGAGTTAGGTTGATGCTTTTTATCACGTAAAGCGTAAAACGTAAAACGTAATGATTTTGTGATAAAGACATTACGCAATACGTTTTAAGGGGGGTAAATGCTTTTGGGAGGAAATGTAGAGTATGGCAGGTCCCGTTGATTTTCCCACCGTACAGTGGGCGCGCAAGATGGGCGCGTTGGCGCAGCACTTTGCCGGGGTGGCTCCGGCCGATTTACGGAAGTTGAGCAACTTTTTGGACAAGCTGGCCGGTGTGCGTGAGCAAGGGGGCGAATTATCAGAGCAGCAGGTGCAGGTGATTCTGCAAGGGCTGCGCTCCAAAGAGCTGGTCAAGCTGGAGCTGGAAAAAGGCGGCGTTCTGGTCGAGTTCAGCGGCGGCGGCTTTGAGTACGAGCGCTTCCTTATCCGGGCCGACGGCAAAGTGCCCAACAGCCGCTATGAAACCAAAAAGAGTGAGGGAGGATGATTGGAGGGTTGGAGGAATGGAAGGTTGGTGATTCTCCACTCCTCCATTCTTCTATGTCTCCAAGCTTCCATAAAAAATATGCAAGACCACGAAATTCATCAAGCTATCGCTATCCTCCGCCGGTGCGCCCGGCAGTGGCAGCCGGGGCTGGTAGACGACATGGCCCGCGTCGAACCCAACCCCTACCACATCTTAATCACTACGGTGCTCAGCCTGCGCACCAAAGATAGCATGACCGCCCAGGTAGCGCCGCGCCTGTTTGCCCTGGCCGATAATCCCTACCAGATGATCCGCCTGACCCCGGAAAAAATCGCCGAAACGATTTACCCGGTGGGCTTTTATCGCACCAAGGCCAAAAACATCATTGACATTTCCCAAAAGTTAATTGATGAGCACGGTGGCCAGGTTCCGGCTAACCTGGACGAACTGCTCAAACTGCCCGGTGTGGGCCGCAAAACGGCCAACCTGGTGCTGACTGCCGGTTTTGGCCTACCCGGCATCTGCGTGGATACCCACGTTCACCGCATCTCTAACCGCTGGGGCTATGTGCAAACCAAAACCCCGGAAGAAACTGAATTTGCCCTGCGGGCCAAGCTGCCGCCGGAATATTGGATTGAGTACAACGGCCTGCTGGTCAGCATGGGGCAGACCATTTGTCACCCCACCTCGCCCTGGTGCAGCAAATGCCCGGTCAGCCAGTTTTGCGACCGGGTGGGCGTCACCCGCAGCCGGTAGATAAAACGTGAGGCAAAATACTGAGGATCAGTAGATCCAAATTTACCAAGCAGCGGCGGCGTGGGAGCCGCCGCTACGCAGGCGTGGGAGCCTGCTCCGCTTCAAAAATTGGATCTGCTGAGGATAGCTCTGAGGCATCAACCCTTGCGCCTCTCTCACCTCTCTGCCGCGTAGAAGTGAGAGATTTTAGACCGGTTTAACAAGGCTATTGGCATTACCCTGGGGAGTTCCGGCTGATTGGCCGGAAACATGGGGAAGATCGAAGCTTCGGTAATCGTTAGAAATCGTTTAGCCGATCCATCCACTGCCCCGGACAGGCCCACATCCGCCCCCATGTTCAGGTTGGCGTGAATAACAAACTGTCCTAGATAAAAGACGCCCCGCCGGGCATTGGGGAGGAGCCTGATTTGGGTTTGTATCGCCGGCTCACTGGGATAGACCAGGTAAAAATCCTCGATTTTGAAAAAACCTTCGGGGTAATGTAGGGCTTTGAGGGGATTGGCTTGATACCAGGGGGAGGCTATACAGCTTGTGGCGGTGATATAGTTGTAACGCTGATTGTTGAGATTATCATCCAAAGCCCCCACCGATTTGAGTTTGGCCTCCACCAAAAATTCGGCCAGCACAATTTTGGCTGCTGTTTCAAAAATTTGTAGACTTAAGCCGTCACTTCTGGGTTGCATGAGCCACCTCCTGCCGTGACATTTATATCATGGGGCAACAATCACCTTCTTCCAGTATACCCCTCTTTTTTGGCCTGAACAATGAGATATTTGTAATATAGATACCCAGATTGGAGGGATCGTCATGCTTTTTGTGCTTTGTTAGGGGTAGGGGTAAAATCGAGGTTTGGGGGCGATGCTGAAGCATATCATACTCTGGAAAGGAATAAACCATGCAAAAGAAAAGCATCAAAGATATTGATGTCAAAAGCAAACGCGTGCTGGTACGCGTGGATTTTAATGTCCCCATGGAGGGCGGGCAGGTTACTGACGACCGGCGCATCCGGGCCGCGTTGCCCACCATCCAATATTTGCTGGATCACGGCGCGGGCGTTATCTTGATGAGCCACCTGGGGCGGCCCAAAGGCGGGCCGGATCCCAAATACTCGATGGGGCCGGTAGCGGCCAAATTGCAGGAACTGCTGGGCCGGCCGGTCAAAAAACTGGATGACTGTGTGGGGCCGGAGGTTGAGGCCGCCTGCAAAGCCATGCAGCCAGGCCAGGTCATCCTGCTGGAAAACACCCGCTTTTACAAAGAAGAAGAAAAGAATGACCCGGCTTTTGCGGCCAAATTGGCGGCGCTGGGTGAAGTGTATGTGAACGACGCCTTTGGCAGCGCTCACCGCGCCCACGCCTCCACCGAAGGCGTCACCCACACCCTGCGCCCGGCCGTCTCCGGCTTTTTGATGGAGAAGGAATTGGCCTATTTGGGCCTGGCCCTGGCTAACCCGGCCCACCCCTTTTTGGCGATTATGGGCGGGGCCAAAATCTCCGATAAGATTGCGGTGATTGAAAATTTGCTCTCTAAAGTTGACTCGCTGCTCATCGGCGGCGGCATGGCCAACACTTTCTTTGTGGCCCAGGGCTACGGGGTGGGCAAATCGCTGGTAGAAGGCGAGGCAGTGGAGACGGCCAAAAAGCTGCTGGCCGAGCACAGCGATAAGTTGGTTTTGCCGGTAGACTGCGTGGTGGCCAATGAGTTCAAGGCCGAGGCTGAGTCAAAGGTGGTGCCGGTGGATGAGGTGCCGGCGGACTGGATGATTTTGGATATTGGCCCGGCCACGATTGCTCACTTTGCCAACCGGCTGGCGGCGGCCAAAACCGTCGTCTGGAATGGGCCGATGGGCGTGTTTGAGATGCCGCGCTTTGCCGAGGGCACTTTTGCCGTGGCCAAAGCTCTGGCCGGCTTGAAGGATGCCACCACCATCATCGGCGGCGGCGACAGCGCCGCGGCCGCGGAAGAGTCGGGCCTGGCCGACCAGATGAGCCACATCTCCACCGGCGGCGGGGCCAGCCTGGAATTTTTGGAGGGACGGGTTTTGCCGGGGGTAGCGGCTTTGGACGACAAATAGACGCTGCGGATTGAAAATTAAGTCCACAGATGACCCAGATATCCATTAAAATTTATCTGTGTTCATCTGTGGACTTTTTTATTGCGCCTGAGTGGTTGGTTCAGGGGTAAAGGTGGGGATGGGCGTGGGGGGCGAATTGAGGCTGGGGCAGATGCGGAGGCCGGCCCAGGCGGGGTTGTAGCCGCCGCTGTCAATCTCCAGCGATTTTAAAAGCCAGGGAACGGCTTTATCACACTGGGGATTATCAAGATAAGCATAAGCCAGCCCTAACTGGTAATAATACTCCACCGGAGCCTGGATTTTTTCTTGAAACTGGATGTTGATCTGGGCGGTATCATTGGCGTCCGGCTGAAAAAAGCCAACGCTGTCGGTGCGGTTGGGCCAAAAGGTCACTCTAATTTCATAGGGTTTGAGGGGCGGCTGCGGCAGGCGGCTGAGATTGAGGAAGAGGTTGCCGGTAACCGGGTCCAGCGTGGCGGCGCCGCTGGCCTGGCTAAACACCTGGGTAGCGGTCAGAGACTCGCTGGGGTCAAGCAGAACCGTTTCGTTGGTGATAGACTGAGCAATCAGGTCGGCGCAGGATTGGTCGGCTTCGGGATTGGCCGCCGGGGCAAAATTGACCGCCTGGAGTTGGGCCACGTAGCCGGGGTTTTGGGGGTCGTTGGAGCGGTCAAACCGCCCACGTAAGATAGGCCGGGTAGAAGGCCCGGTCAGGGTTTGCAGTTCGGTATAAATTTCTACCCGCCGGACGCGGCGCAGCAGTTCCCCTTCGGCCAGTTCGATGGCTTTGGGAAAATATTCAATGGCCTTCTCAAAATTTTGGCGGGTGTAATAAACGGTGGCCAGGTGGCCCCAGGCGCTTTCCTTGCGGAACGGGTTCACGTAAGTGGGGTCAACCCCTAGGCTTTGCTCCAGGGCGTTGATGGCCTGGATGTAATTGCCCTGAAAATAGTAAGTCCAGCCCAAAAGGTCGTAGGCTTCGGGGTCAAAGGGACTTAATTTGATGGCTTTTTTGAAGCGTTGGGCGGCCGTTTCGTAGTCGCCCAGACCGTTGTGATAAATTCGTCCGGCGTCAATATAGAGCGGAGCCAGGTTGGGGGCCAGGGTAATGGCGTTATCATAATATTTGGCCGCCTGCGGATAACGCCCCTGCACCTCCAGGGCGTAGCCCATATTGTGATGGGCGTCCATGCTCTGAAAATTCAAATCCAAAGCTTTTTGAGCGTTGGCCTGGGCCAGGCGCCAGTTGCCGGTGTCGGCGTAAACTTCGGAGAGGAAGGCGTAGGCTTCGGCATAGTCAGGTTTCAACTCAGTGGCGCAGCCGCACACGTCAAAGGCTTCGGCGTAGCGCGCTTCCCAGTCCAGGGCGCGGCAGTAGTGGGCCAGGTTTTCGGGATTGTTGGGGTTAAGGGCTACCGCCTGGGCGGCCCGGTCCACGGCCTTGCCGGTATCGCGGGTAAAGATGAGCAGGCGCGACTGGCGCATGTAAGGCACATCCTGCTTGGGGTCAATGCGAATGGCCTGCTCGTAGGCGTCAATGGCTTCTTTTAATTTGCCCTGGGCAAAATAGGCGTCGCCATCGCCGATGTAGAGAATGGCCGAGCGGGTGGGGGTGGGGGTCGGCTCAAACCGGCTGGCCAGGGTGGCCGGCTTGATATTAAAATAGCCGGCATAGATGCCGATCAGAAAGACCAGCACCCCCAGCATGATGATGAAAAGGGTGTAGACCAGCAGGGTTAGTAAAGGGCCACGCCGTTTTTCTTGAGGACGGTAATACATAAAGGTAATTAGTAATTGGTAATTGGCAATTACCAATTACCATTAACTGTTTTTT
>CAZDMM010000236.1:0-2291 GCA_964505845.1 uncultured Caldilineaceae bacterium | reverse complement strand
CAAAATTTCGCGGGCGCTCTGGCGCGTGCTGTCGCTGGTGGTTCCTAACATTTGGGCCAGTTCTTCCACCCGCTTTTCGGCGGCCAGCGTATGCACCTCGGTTTGGGTGCGAGCGCCGGCCACATGTTTGGTGACATGATAATGGGTATCGCCGTATCCGGCAATTTGGGGCAGGTGGGTCACGCATAAAACCTGGTGCCTGCCGCGGTGGGCCAGTTCCCATAATTTGCGACCCACAATTCCCCCAACCCGCCCGCCGATGCCCTGGTCAATTTCATCAAAAATCAGGGTGGGGGTCTCGTCGGCCTGGGCCAGCACGGTTTTGAGGGCCAGCATCACCCGGCTGGTTTCGCCGCCGGAAGCCACTTTGACCAGCGGTTTGAGGGGTTCGCCGGGGTTGGGCGAGATGAGAAATTCAACCCGGTCAATACCGCGCTCATCACAGGCCAGGCGGCGCGTCTCCACGTAGACTCCGGCGGGGTCGTCGCTCCAGGCCAGGTCAACCGCAAACTCGGCCCTGGGCATGCCCAAATCGGCCAATTGAGCCACCACCCCCTGGGCCAGGGTTTGGCCCGCCGCCCGCCGGGCCTCAGACAGTTCCAGGGCCATCTGCCCAATTTGGTGGCAAAGTTTCTCTTCAAGTTGGCGCAGTTCGTCAATCCGCTCCTCACTGTGGCTGATGTTGGCCAGCTCTACCTGGGCGCGCCGCCCAAACTCAATGATTTCTTCAATAGAGTTGCCGTATTTGCGCTTGAGGCTAAAAATAAGGCTGAGACGCTCTTCCACCTCTTGCAGGCGGCCGGGGTCAAAATCAATCTCCTCACTGTAATCGCGCAGCGCCCCGGCCAGTTCTTCCATCTGGTAGGTCAGGCTGTCAAAAGCTTGGTGCTGCTCTTGCAGGGTAGGGTCCAGCCGGACCAGGGTGGTCATGGCCCGGCCGGCCTGGCCCAGCAGGTCGGTCACAGAGGGCTGCTGGTCGTCGCTGCCTTCAACCAAAAGCCGGTAGGTTTCCCCGGCCAGTTGGCTGATCTGTTCGGCGTTGGCCAGCCGGTTGCGCTCGATGTTGAGTTCGGCTTCTTCGCCGGGCTTGAGTTTGGCGGTTTGAATTTCTTCCACCTGGAAGGAGAGTTGATCCACCCGGCGGGCCAGCGATTGGGCGTCGCGCTGCAGCTCGGCCAATTCCTGGCGTACCTGGCGCAGGCGGCGCACCTCGGCGGCCACGGCCTCGCGCCGGCTTTCCAGCCCGGCGTAGCGATCTAAAAAGCGTCCGTGCGCCCGCACGTGGAGCAGGCTCAGATGCTCGCTCTGGCCGTGAATGTCAACCAAAGGCTGGGCGATTTCTTCTAACAGGCTAAGGGTAACGGTGCTGCCGTTAACCCGGCAAAAATTGCGCCCGGTGCTGCGCAGTTCCCGGCCTAAAACCAGGGTGTCCGGGGCGTCGCCTTCCAGCCCTTCGCGCTCCAGGATGGGGTTAACCAGGCTTTGGAGCGTTTCGGTCAGGCGGAAAATCCCTTCTACCCGCGCCCGGTCACAGCCGGCCCGCACAAAGGAGGTATCGGCCCGCCCGCCCAGCAGCATGCTGACGGCATCAATGATGATGGATTTGCCGGCCCCGGTTTCGCCGGTGAGCACGTTAAAACCCTGGTCAAAAGTGAGGGTGAGTTTATCAATAATTGCAAAATCGGTAATGGTTAATTCAATCAGCATTTTGTCTCTTTACGCTTAATAAATTCATGCAACTTTTTGAAAACGAACCTTCTCGGAAGCTGCTTGAGTAAATTTTTGCCTGGTCACTCAACAACCTTGTCTTAAATCGGAACTTCCGGGAAGGTTTACACCATTTGCTGCAACTTTTTTTGATAAGACACGTATAGCATATAGTACAGCGTAACAACCGGCCTTGTGCTTACGTTATGTTTTCAACCGCCTTGGAGTTTGCCCGGTTTATGCCATCAGTATAGCACAGACGTTCGAGCTTTGCCAAACGGCTTTAAGGTTATAAATCTAAGTGGCTATTGTCAGGCCGAGTCAGGTTTGGTATAATGGGGGTGTTGCCGGACAAAAATGCCTCAAAACGCAATCTTAATTTAGGAGGGAACTTTTTTATGGACACCCAAGCAGTGCTCAAAGCCGGTGGGGTAGGGGCCGCAGTTTTAATTGTCTTATCCATTTTAGGTTTAATTCCGTGTGTGGGCTGTATTACCCTGATCTTGGGGCTGCTGGCCTATGTGGGGATTGGCGTTCTGGCGGCGCGCTGGATGGCTCCGCCCCGCGATGGGAGCAGCGGGGCC
>CAZDMM010000235.1:0-9703 GCA_964505845.1 uncultured Caldilineaceae bacterium | reverse complement strand
GCCTGCCCATGCTGCTGCCGGTGTATGATGACGAAACCACCCCGGGGCTGCGCCATCAAAGCGTGGCCAGTTATGCCGCCATCAGCGGTGAAACCGTCAATATTGCCAATGCCTATGATACGGAAGTGCTGCGGGAATATGGCCCCGGTATCTTTGATGAAAAAACAGATTACCGCTCCGTTTCCTATCTCACCATCCCCTTGAAAAACAGCGACAACCAGGTTTTGGGGGTGCTCCAGCTCATCAATGCCCAAGACCCCGACAGCCACGAGATTATCCCCTTTGACCCTAACCTACAGCAGATGATGGAATCCTTCTCCTCGCTGGCGGTGGCAGCCTTAGAAGCCTACATCCGTGAGCAGAGTTTGAAGCAGCAAATTCAACAACTGCGCATTGAGATTGATGAGGTTAAACGCCAAAAGCAGGTCAGCGAGATTGTGGACAGCGATTTCTTCCAGGATTTGCAAGAAAAAGCTCGCAGCATCCGCAGTCGGCGTGCGGCCCAGGCTACCACCACCAAACCGCCTGGGAGTGAATAAAAGCAAAAACTGTGACGAGTTTTGAAATTCAAATATGGCAAAAATTATTTCCATCCATTCTTTCCGGCGAGGCACGGGTAAATCGGTTCTGACGGCCAACTTTGCCGCCCTGTTGGCCGCCCAAGGGCAGCGCGTGGTGGTGATTGATACCAACCTGGAGTCGCCCAGCCTGCACATTTTGTTTGGCCTTAAGGAAGCCGACTTTACCCACACCCTCAACCACTTCTTGTGGAAGCAGTGCCCTATTCGCCAAACCTTGCATGATGTCACAACCCGCGTGGATGGCTCGCTCGCCGGCCGGATTTTTTTAATTCCCGCCAGCACCGAGCTTGAAGATATAAAACGCTTGTTACGCGAAGGCTACGATACCAGTTTGCTCAACTACGGCTGTTACGAGCTGGCCGAAAAGCTGGATATTGATGTTTTGCTCATAGACACTCACGCCGGGTTGTACGCCGAAACCCTGGCCTCGATTGCTATTGCTCACACCCTGGTCATCATTCTGCGCCTGGACCGGCAAGATTACCAGGGCACCGGGGTACTGATGGATTTAACCCGACAGATTGACATACCCCCCCGCCGAATTTTAATTGCCAACGAAGTCCCCTTACCTTTTGACTTTGCCCGGGTCAAAACTGAGCTAGAAAAAACCTACCAATGTCAGGTGGCCGCCGTGCTGCCCCATGTCCAGGAGTTGATGGCCCTGGCCAGCACTCGTATTTTTACCCTGCTCTATCCTGACCATCCCTTTACCCATACCCTCAAAACAGCCGTGTCCACCTTGATGGCTTAAAATCTTAGAAACGATGAACATCAATCCCAACATTTTTAGAGAATTCAGCATTCGCGGCCTGGCCGAGCAGGATTTGACCGATGAAGTTGTCATTGCCATTGGGCAGGCCACCGCCGCCTTTTTTCAGGAGCAGGGGGCCACGTCCCTGGTGGTCGGGCGCGACGCCCGCCTCAGTTCGCCCCGGATCAGTGCGGCTTTGATCGAGGGGCTGGGCTGCAGCAACCTCAAAATTATTGACCTGGGCCTGGTCCCTACCCCGGTTCACAATTTTGCTACGGATTATTACAAGGCCGATGGCGGGGTGATGATTACCGCCAGCCACAACCCAGCCGAACACAACGGCCTTAAAATCCGCAATCGGGATCGCTCCCTGGAAGCGGCTGAAATCCAACAGATTTATCATTTGGCGACTCAAGCCACAGCCGCCGCCGAGCGCAGCCAGGTTGAACCGGCGGATATTCTCCCCATTTATGTGGAACATCTCAAAGCCAAAGCCCAACAAACCTTTGAGATCTTCGCGGAGCGTACCTCAAAGGTTTTAAAGATAGTGGTAGACGGCGGCAGCGGCACGAATGGCCTGCTTATCGCCGGGCTGCTGCGCGATTTGGGTTGCCAGGTGGTGGAGCTGTACTGCCAGCCGGACGGGCGTTTTCCTCACCGCAGCCCCGACCCCACCGCCGCCGGGGCGCTGGACGACCTTTCGGCGCGGGTGCGGGCCGAAGGGGCCAATTTGGGCCTGGCTTACGACGGCGACGGCGACCGCCTGGCCTTGGTAGATGAGCACGGCAACCGGGTGTTGGGCGACCAGATCATGATGCTTTTGGCCCGCGACATTTTACAGAGCGGCCCGGCCAAAATTGTCTATGAAATTTTATGCACTCAAGCCCTGGCCGATGACGTGACCGCGCACGGCGGCAAGCCGATCATGGTTCCTTCCGGCTATGCCTTTGTGCATGAAGCGATGCAGCGTCACGGGGCGGCCCTGGGCGGCGAACTATCCGGCCACCTTTTCTGCTACGAGCCGGATTTTCGCTTTGATGACGCCATGCTGGCCACCATCAAGCTGCTCAACGGATTGGCGCGGAGTGGGCAGCCCTTATCGGCCCTGGTGGCCGCTTTGCCCGCCTATCACTCCTCGCCGGAAATCCGGCTGCCCTGCCCCGATAACGCCAAAGGGCAGGTGGTGGCCCAGGTGAAGGCCGCCTTTGAGCAAGATTATCACGTGGACGCCCTGGATGGGGCGCGCATCTACTTTGAAGACGGTTGGGCTTTGGTGCGCCAATCCAACACCCAGCCGGTCATCTCCATGCGCTTTGAGGCCCGCACCGCCAAAGCCCTGGCCGCCATCCAAAGCCGGATGCAGCCCCTCGTCGAGGCAAAAATTAAGGAAGTAGGGAGTAAGGAGTAAGGAGTAGGAAGTAAGGAGTAGGGAGTAGCTTTACTCAAATCGTAAATCGTAAATGAGGTAGTTATGTCCATTCAAGCCGTGATTTTGGCCGGGGGTGAAGGCAAGCGCATTCACCCGCTCGGGCTCAACAAACCCAAAGCGATGTTTGAACTGCTGGGCAAACCGCTCATCCAATTTGTGGTGGAAAACCTGCGCACAGCCGGTATCACCGATTTGATTATCGTGACCGGCCCCAACCAGGAGCAAATTCACGCCTATTTTGGCGACGGCAGCGCCTTTGGGGTGAAAATTCGCTACACCTTCCAGGCCGAGCCGCTGGGCCAGGCCAATGCGGTGCAAACGGCGGAGGGCCTGGTCAACAGCCACTTTTTTGTGCTCAACGCCAACGACATCTTTGAGCCGCGCCTGCTGCAAGAGGTCATCACGCGGGCGCAGGCCGGCCGGGCCAGCCTGGCCCTGGTAGGCCGCCCGGTGGACGAACCCTGGCGCTTTGGGGTGATGCGTTTTGACTCAGCGGGCCGGCTGGTCGGCGTGATTGAAAAGCCGCCGCGCGGACAGGAGCCGAGCAACGTGGGGGTGGTCGGCCTGTATTATTTTTCGCCCGATATTTTCCAATGCATCCGCAATACCCCGGCCGGCGCCACCGACGACCAGTTTGAGCGGGCCTACCAACTTTTAATTGACCGGGGCCAGGCCGTCCACGTGGAGTATGACGGTCTGTTTGAGTCGTACAAATTCCCCTGGAATCTGCTGACCATCAGTGATCTGCTGCTGAAACAGATGGCCCAGGGCCAGCGCATCAGCCCCACGGCCAAAATTTCGGAGTTGGCTGTCATCGGCGATAACGTTATCATCGAGGAGAAGGTGCGGGTGTTTGAACACGCCGTCATTCGCGGGCCGGCCTACATCGGCGCGGGCAGCGTCATCGGCAACGGGGCGATGGTCTGGGGCGGCTGCTCCTTTGGCCCCGGCTGCGTCATCGGCTTTGGCACAGAGGTCAAACATTCCATCTTTGGCCGCAACGTCTGGACGCACCGCAATTACGTGGGCGACTCGATTGTGTCCGACAACTGCTCCTTTGGGGCGGGAACCATCACCGCCAATTTCCGCTTTGATGAGCAGGATATCCCGGTGAATGTGGGCAGTGGGCGCTTGAGCACCGGAACCAACAAATTTGGGGTCATTATGGCTGAGGGCTGCCGCACCGGCTGCAACAGCGTGCTGGGGCCGGGCATCAAGGTTGGCCCCAACAGCATCGTGGGGCCGGGGGTAACGCTGCTGGAAGACCTGGCCCCCAACAAGGTGGCCCTGCCCAGCCGCAGCAGCTATGAAATCCGCGACAACAAGCTGGATTTGACGGCCAAAAATCGGGATGAGCAGATGAAGAAGCTGGACAAGGTGTGACCGCTGACCGCAGACGGCAGACCGCCTCAGCGTTTGATTTTGTGGTGGTTAGCGGTCTGTCGTCTGCCGTCCAAAAATCGTTAGGTTTGTATGGCTCATGACCTCTGACATTGCAACCTTCGTCAGCGCAATAATCGCCAACGTTGAAAAAGTGATCGTCGGCAAGCGGGAGCAGATTGAACTGCTGCTGGTGGCGCTGCTGTGCCAGGGCCACGTGCTACTGGAAGATGTGCCCGGCACGGGCAAGACCATGCTGGCCCGCAGCATGGCGGTGAGCATGGGCATCAGCTTTAAGCGGCTGCAATGCACCCCCGATTTGCTGCCCAACGACATCACCGGCGTCTCGATTTTTTTGCCCCACGAGGGCCGCTTTGAGTTCCGCCCCGGCCCGCTCTTTGTCAATATTCTCCTGGCCGATGAGATCAACCGGGCCACCCCGCGCACCCAATCCGCCCTGCTGGAAGCGATGCAGGAGCGGCAGGTAACTCTGGATGGCCAGACTCGCCCCCTGCCGCGCCCCTTTTTGGTGCTGGCCACCCAAAACCCGGTGGAATACGAAGGCACCTTTCCCCTACCCGAAGCTCAACTGGATCGTTTTTTGATGCGGCTGCAAGTAGGCTACCCCAGCCTGGCCGACGAGCGCCAGATCATCGCCAGCCAGCGCCAGGCCCACCCCATCGAAACGTTGGCCCCTGTGGTAGACGGGCACACCCTGCTCCGGTTAAGCCAACAGGTGGCCGAAATTCATGTCGAAGAGTCGCTGGAAGATTACATCCTGAAGTTGGTGCAGGCCACCCGCACCCACCCCGACCTGGCCCTGGGCGCCAGCCCGCGCGGCAGCCTGGCCCTGTACAAAACTAGTCAAGCCCTGGCCGCCCTGCGCCAGCGCGGCTACGTCATCCCCGACGACATCAAAAAGCTGGCCTCCCTCACCCTGACCCACCGCCTGATTGTCAAGCCCGAAAGCCAACTGCGCGGCCGCACCGCTCCCTGGGTGCTGAATGAGATTTTGGAGCAGACGCCCGTGCCGGTGGGGTGAGGGGGGGGTGGGACTCGACTCCGCGCATCTTCGGCGGGGCAGCGGCAGCGACGAGAGGCAGCGCGGCTCAAAGTAATCATGCCTTAAACATCTGTAAGAACGATGGTAACGTAAACTTGAAGAAAAAAGCCACCTCAGTTATAGTTAACTCATGGAATTTGAATGGGATCCCAACAAAGCCGATTACAATCTCAAAAAGCATGGCGTAGATTTTATAGAAGCCTCCACTGTTTTCAACGATCCTCTCTCAATAACTTACCCTGACCCAGATCATTCACTGGATGAAGACCGCTATATTATTATTGGGTTATCAGTCGCCAATCGCTTATTGATTGTAGCCCATACCGACCGACATGAAATTACTCGCATCATTAGCGCACGCGAAGTAACTAATCGTGAAAGGAATTTCTATGAAAGCGAAAGTTGAAACTCCTCTTGAGGATGAGTTACGCCCTGAATATGATGAAACCTTGTTAAAAAACGGGGTCAGAGGTAAATATGTGCAGCGCTATCGGGCAGGAACCAATGTAGTCTTATTGGCTCCTGATGTCGCCGCGGCTTTTCCCACTTCGGACGCCGTGAATGAAGCCCTCCGATTACTGATGAAGATTGCTCAAAAGTCAGTGGGGGTTGGGAGTACAACTTAGTGGAAAGAAAATATGTGGAGAAATGCCCGACCTGTGGGGACACAGTGATTGAAATAGAGGCCCTATGACCCAACCTTTTTCCAGCGCCAACATGCAGTTCACTCTCACCCTGCCGGAGTGGGCCATCGAGGAACTCAACGGGTTGCCGGCCTACCTGCCGACGGTGGAGGAACGCATGGCGGCGGTGATCCGCTTCTCCCGCCTCAACTTCCAGCACGGAACCGGCGGCCCTTTTGCTGCCGGGGTCTTTGAGCGCGACTCCGGCAAGCTCATCGTCATCGGGGTCAACCGGGTGGTGCCCTCCAACTGCTCCTCGGCCCACGCCGAAATCATGGCCCTCTCGCTGGCCCAGCAGCAGCTTGGCAGCTATGATTTGGGCGGGCCGGGCCTGCCTGCGCATCAATTTGTGGTCAATTGGCGTCCCTGCGCCATGTGTTACGGGGCTACCTTGTGGTCGGGGGTGCGCTCGGTGGTGATTGCCGGCCACGGCCCGGAATTGGAGGAGATCACCGGCTTTGACGAGGGGCCGGTTCATCCCGACTGGCGCGGTCAATGGGAGGCGCGCGGGCTGGAGGTCATCCAGGATGTGCTGCGCGACGAAGCCCTGGCCGTCTATCGAGAATACGCCGCCAGCCGGCCCTTTGTTTATAACAGCCGCTTGGGGTAATTTTTGAGTATTTCCCCATAGTGTGGGCGGCTGGTGTCCAAACGGAGTTTTCCAGGCAAGCTCATTCCAGGCACCCTCGTTCCCAAACTGGAGTTTGGGAACGAGGGTGCGGGCGAAACTCAGTTTCGCTACAAGAATCCAAGGAACTGGTAGGAACTGAAGGGAACTTCCTCTTACTCCTTACTCCTTACTTCGCTTCCAGCTCCATCCCCATACGATAGCTACCTGCCATCAGGCCGCCGTCCACCGGCAGCACCACGCCGGTAATCCAGGCCGACTCGTCGGAGGCCAGGAACAGGGCCGCATTGGCCACATCTTCCGGCTGGCCGACCCGCCCCAGCGGATACCAGGGGGTCAGCTTTTCAAAAATGTTCGGGTCTTTGGCTAACTGAGGTTTCCAGATGGGCGTTTGGATAGTGCCGGGACAGATGACGTTGGCCCGCACGTTGTGCTGCCCATACTTGAGGGCCATATTTTTGGTCAGGTTGATCACTCCGGCTTTGGCCGCGCTGTACGCCTCCTCACCCAGGCCGGTCATGCCGTTGACCGAGGAGATGTTGACAATGGCCCCGCTCTTTTGGGCGATCATGCCGGGCAGCGCCGCTCTGGAGCACAGATAGACGCTCTTGAGCACCACCGCCAGCCCCCGATCCCACTCGGCCTCATCAATATTCAAGATGTCATCGCCGGTGCCGACGGCGGCGTTGTTGACCAAAATGTCCAGCCGGCCATACGTTTGCTGAGCCAGGGCGACCATCCTCTCCACCGCTTCGCGCTGGCTCACGTCCGCCTCCACCGCCAGGGCGACCCCGCCCGCCGCGGCGATGCGCTGCACCGTCTCCTCGGCCCGTGCTCCGTAGCGATCATTGACCACCACCCGCGCCCCTTCCTGGGCAAACCGCTCCGCAATGGCCCGGCCAATCCCAGAACCCGCTCCGGTGACGAGCGCAACTTTATCTTTGAGACGCATCATGTAACCTCCCTAACGCAGGGCAGCGGAGGAGCAGGGGGCAGGGGAGAAAAATTCCTCGTTCCCTCCTGCTCCCCCGCCCCTCGTCTCCCCTGCTCATTGTAACAGCCCGCGCGCGGCCACCGGCCAGATCACCTCCACCTGGTCGCCCCGGACGCCCACCATCTGGTTGAACAAATTGCTGATGACGCAGCAGTGGTTGGGGATGACCGTTACCCGCTCGCCAATCTCCGGCTGGCGGGCGCAGCGAGAAAAGTCCACATGCCCGTGCTCCTCCGATTGGCCGTAATAAACCGCGTCGGGATACTCCAAAATCAAGCCGTGCCCTTCCAAACCGAGCAAATCTGAGGAAAAAGTTTTGCTGCCGCCATCCAGAATCCCCCGCTCGGCGGTGGGGCGGCTGACTACCGTGCAGATAATCTTGAGCGAGCAATCTTCCAGGGCAATAGCCCCCCGCTTGAGGGTGTAGCGGTCGCCGTAGATGTACATACCGGCCCGGTGCTCGGTGACTTCCTTGTGGGTGTGCGCCTCCCACATCCCCGGCGTGCCGCCGCCGCTGACCCGCTCGATGGCCAGCCCATCGGCCTGGAGCGCGGCCCTGGCAGCCCGCACAAAAGTATCGGTGTTTTCGTTGCTGGGGTAGGTCATCAGCCCGCCAAAACGCAGCCCCGGCGAGCGGGCAATGGTGCGGGCCAAATCGGCCGCCGCCTGGGGCGACTGCACCCCGCAGCGGCCCATGCCGCCGTCAAACTCCACCAGCACCGGCAGCTCCAGCCCGGCCGCCTGGGCCGCCGCCGACAACCCCCGCACGGTGTACTCCGAGTCGGCGGTGACGCTCAGGTTGACCCGCCGGGCCAGCCGCATGAGGCGCTCCAGCTTGCTTTCCCCAATGATATTGTAGGGCAGAAAAATATCGCGGATGCCGGCCTGGGCCATCACCTCGGCCTCGCCGATTTTTTGGCAGGTAATGCCCACCGCCCCGGCGGCCAACTGCATGTGGGCAATTTCCGGGATTTTGTGGGTTTTGATATGGGGCCGGTTGGTAATACCGTGCTCATCCAAATAACGTTGAAATTTGGCAATGTTGGCCTGCAGCTTGTCCAGGTCAACAATGGCTACAGGGGTATCTAATTGGTTGACATTCATCTTTCAAATCCTTATGACCGCTGACGGACGACCGCAGACCGCAGTTATCACGCGGTCAGCGGTCATCCGTCAGCGGTCTACACTTATAAAATGCCGTACTTTTTAAACGCTTCCGCCGCCAGCATGCCCTGCTCCAAATCGGTCTTGATGACCTTCTCGGTGCGGGCCTTTTCAAGGGCCTGGCTGAAGACTTCCACCTCAACCCGGCGGGGCACGACCACCACCCCGTCAATATCCCCAATAAGCATATCGCCGGGGTCAATCCGCACCCCACCGATTTCCACCTCAACCCGGTAATCAATCACCCGGCCCCGGCCTTTTTGATCCTGGGCATAGCGTCCGGTACAGAAAACTGGGAAATTCATTTCCAAAATACCTTTGGTATCGCGGATAAAGCCATTCAACAGCGCCCCGGTGGCGCCTCGCGCCCGCGCTGCGGTGGACATCAACTCGCCCCACATGGCGTAATAAGCCGACGCACCGGAAGCGACGTAAATTTCGCCGGTCTTCAAATCATCCAGGGCCGCAAACATCAAACCATACGAGTCTTTCGTATCGTAGACATTGGCCTCCAGTACTGGCATGGCCCGTCCCACCAACAGCATCTCCGGGTGGAGCGGCTGAATTTCCGGCGGCAAAAACTGGCGCATGTAGCCGTGGCTGTCCAAAATATCGCCGACAACGGCGGTGTATAACTCGGCCCGGATCAGGGCCATCAACTCCTGGTCATTGTGCCATTCCATTTAAAAACCTCCCCAAAAGACAGGATATTCTAGCCGTGCCAGCTTTGGCGCAGCAGATGCAGCCAATTGCCGTGCATAATATCGGCAATATCTTCATCCTTGTAGCCGCGCTCGGCCAGCAGACCGGCCAGCTTTTGCAGGTCGGCGATGGTATCCAGGTCGCGGGGCGACTGTTCCCGGCCAAACCCGCCGTCCAGATCGGTGCCGATGGCGGCGTGGCGGCTGTTGCCGGCCAATTGGCAGATGTGGTCAATATGATCCACCACGTTAGCCAGCGAGACATTTTCATTGGTAGTCTTGCCGATAATCCAGCCGGGTTGCAACATCCAGGCATCAAAGGCTACCCC